>JBDTLN010000330.1:0-3545 GCA_039934795.1 Bauldia sp.
GGCAGAACTCGCGACTGTCGTTGGTGAGGTGGGAAACGTCGGCATAGATATAGAAGGCGCCCTGCGCCGGAGTGAGACGGTCGAGACCGGCCGTCGGCAACCCCGCCATCAGCAGGTCGCGGTTGGCGCGGTAGCGCCGGACATGGCCGTCGAGCTCGTCGCGGCACTCGAAGGCCGCGAGTGCTGCATGCTGCGACAGCGTCGGCACAGAGATGAAGAAATTCTGCGTCAACCGTTCGATCGGCCGGACGAGGTCGGGCGGTACGACCAGCCAGCCGACACGCCAGCCGGTCATCGAGAAATATTTCGAGAAACTATTGACCACGATCGCGGTCTCCGACACCTCGACCGCCGAATGGGTTTCGCCCTCGTAGACGATGCCATGATAGATCTCGTCGGAGATCAGCCGCACGCCGTTGCGATTGCACCAGTCCGCCAACGCCTTCAACTCGGCACGGTTCACCATCGTACCGGTAGGGTTAGATGGGCTGGCCAGGATCAGGCCGTCGATCTTGCCGGCTTTCTCCAATGCCGCGACGGTCGGCTGGAAGCGATCGGCGGCCGAGGTGGGTAGGTCCACGACATCGAGATTGAGCGCCACCAGGATGTTGCGGTAGGCGGGATAGCCGGGTGCCGCCAGCGCCACCCGGTCCCCAGCATCGAAGCTCGCCAGGAAGACCAGGGGAAAGCCCCCCGACGACCCAGTTGTGACGATCACCCGCTCGGCCGGCACATCGGCGCCATAAAAGTCGCGATAGTGCCGCGCGATGCGTTCGCGCAACGCCGGGATCCCGAGCGCCGCGACATAGCCGATACGATCCGAATCGAGCGCGGCGCGGGCCGCCGCCAGAGCACCCTTCGGCGCCGGCGTGCTGGGCTGGCCGACTTCCAGATGGATGACCGTGTCGCCGGCGGCCTCCTTCTCGGCCGCCGCCGCCATGACATCCATCACGATGAATGGATCGACGGCACCGGACCGGCGCGACAGCTTTCCCGACATGAACGGCAGCCCTGGGCTAGTTGGCAAGCAGCGCGAGCCCGGCGCCGGCCGGATCGACAGCGCCCTGGCAAGTGTTCGCACCGCCCCGCAATCCGCTCGGACAAGCGATGGCGTTGACGAAGCCACCCTGGCCGCGGCGCTGGGCCAATACGCTGGCAAGGTTCTGCCCTGCCTCGATCGTCGCCCGCGCCACGATACCCGTCGCCTGGGCCGCCGTCGGCGCTCCGCCGCCGGCGCCAGCGAAGACGAATTCACCGTTGCTGGGATAGGCAATGATCATCGGACTGACAGATGCCGCGTCAGGTGTCGGCGCCCCGAGCAGGATGCCGGTTCCCGGCACGACCATGCGGGCGCCGAACAACTGGCCCATCGACAGGCTGCAGGCGACGGCATTGGCCTTGTTGTCGACCGCAACCAGGCCCGCGAAGCCACCCGAATCGGTTGGCGTCCCCCCGCCCGGTGCTTGGCCACGCCAGCCCGCCAGAGCGGCGGCACCCGCCATTGGCGGCGGTGCAACGTAGATGCGCTGACGGCCAAAAGTGCCGAAATTTTCGCTCACCGGCAGCCCCGCTTGCGGCACCGCGCGACGCAGCGCATCGAGGGGCAGACTGCCGCCCATCTGCGAGATCTGATCGGACAGGGTGCGCGCAAAGGTTCCCTGGAAGAAGTCGACGCCGCCGCGCGAGCGGATCACGGCCAGCGTCCCGGCGAGCTCGGGCTGCACCAGGTTGCTGCCCTCGGCCAACGCGCCGCCGAAGATACGTTGGGCTTCGCGATCGGCCGCGAGAAGGGCGCCGCCGGCCTGGAGGTCACGTGCAAGCGCCCGCGACACCGGGACACCGAACCGGGCCAGACGCTCCGCGGCCGCAACAGACTGCTCCCACCGGCCCTGGCCGTGGCGAACATGCATGAGCGTCATCGCGCGTACGCCAGTCGGTATCATGAACGACACGCCATTGACCGCACCCGGCGCCGCGACGGGGGCAAATACGAACGATTCGGCTGCCAGAGTCTTGCTGTTGTGGACAATGCAAGCACCCGAAGCGCCCAATCCACCCGCCGAAGGCAAGGTAACCGCGAGCGCGAAATACATGGCGACCGCGGCATCGACCGCATTGCCACCGCCTGCCAGGATTTCACGGCCAATCTCCGCCGCGCGGCTCTCGTCGGCGGCAACGGCGGCGAATGAAGCCCCCCGGAAAACGCCCGACAGACCCGACCTGTTGGGAGTCCGGCCGGTCGGATTTGTGGCATTTGAGGCGTCCTCGGTCGCCACATCGGTCTCACTTCTGCCACAAGCCGACAGCAAAAGGACGCCAACAAGCGCCAAGCTGCGCAATTGACGTGGCCGCCGCGCGTTCCTAGCCTGTTCGACAGCCGTGCCGCCCGTGTTCAAACGCATCACCATCCTCATTTGCCTCTCGCTGCTCGCGCTGGCGCCGTTTCGTGCCGCCCACGCGCAGCGCATCAATCTCATACGCGATGCGGAGATCGAGAACACCATCCGCACCTTCGTCATCCCGATCTGGAGGGCGGCTGGCCTCGACCCCAACGCGGTCGAGATCATGATCGTCCAGGACGGTTCGCTCAACGCCTTCGTGGCCGGCGGCCAGCGGATATTCATAAATACCGGCCTGATCATGCGGACCGAGACGCCCAACCAGCTCATCGGCGTGCTCGCACACGAAAGTGGCCATATCGCGGGCGGACATCTTGCCCGCATGCAGGAAGAGCTACGCTCGCTCTCGACCATGCAGATCCTGGAAACGATCCTCGCCGGCGGCGCCATGGCGGGTGGCTCGCTCTCCGGCGGCGGCATCGGCAGGGGCGGCCCGAGCGCCGGCGGGAACAAGGCGCCGGGGTCGATCATGTCCTTCCTGAAATATTCACAGACCCAAGAGTCGGCCGCCGATCAGGCGGCGATGAGCTATCTCCAGAAGACCGGGCAGTCGCCGAAAGGATCAATCGAGTTTCTGCGCACCCTGCAGAAGGAGGAGCGTCTGGCGATGACGCAGCGCGATCCCTATCTGACGACCCATCCTCTGACGCCGGACCGGATCGATGCATTCGAACAGGCCGCCGCACGGTCTCCCTACGTCAATACGCCTGATACGCCCCAGAACCTGGCCATGCATCACCGCATCGTTGCCAAGCTCTATGGTTTCGTGTCGCCCGACGTTGCCCTCCAGCGTTTCAGCGAGGCCGACCGCTCGGTGCCGGCGCGCTACGCCCGTGGCATCGCGCTCTATCGCAAGGGCTCGCTGGGTTCGGCATTGCTCACCATCGACGGGCTGCTGAAGGAATACCCAAACGATCCCTACTTCAACGAGGTGCGCGGCCAGATGCTGTACGAGAACGGCCGCCCCGCCGAGGCCGTCGTCTCCTACCGCCGCGCCGTCCAGCTGCTGCCCTCAAGCGGACTGTTGAAGATCGACCTGGCGCGCGCCCTGCTCGATACCAACAATACCGAAAACGACCGCGAGGCCCTGCGCAATCTCGAGCTCGCGGTGCAAACGGAGAGCGGCTCCTTCGACCTGTGGCGGCT
>JBDTLN010000331.1:0-3543 GCA_039934795.1 Bauldia sp.
TGTTCTTCGGCGGCAAGACGCGCATCATCGACTTCGCGCTTTCCAACGCGCTCAACTCCGGCATCCGGCGCATCGGCGTCGCCACCCAGTACAAGGCCCACAGCCTCATCCGCCATCTCCAGCGCGGCTGGACGTTCTTCCGGCCGGAGCGCAACGAAAGTTTCGACATCCTGCCGGCCAGCCAGCGCGTCTCGGAGAGCCAGTGGTATGTCGGCACGGCCGACGCCGTGTTCCAGAACATCGACATCATCGACAGCTACGGGCCGGAGCACGTGATCATCCTCGCCGGCGACCACATCTACAAGATGGACTACGAGCTGATGCTCCAGCAGCACGTAGACCAGGGCGCCGATGTCACCGTCGGCTGCCTCGAAGTGCCGCGCATGGAAGCGACCGGCTTCGGCGTCATGCATGTCGACACCGCCGACCGCATCGTCTCCTTCCTCGAGAAGCCGAAGGATCCGCCGGCGATGCCGGACAATCCCGACATGGCGCTCGCCTCCATGGGTATCTACGTCTTCACCACGAAGTTCCTCTTCGAGATCCTCCGCGCCGATGCCGCCGACGCGCAGTCGAGTCACGATTTCGGCAAGGACCTGATCCCCGCCATCGTCAAGAACGGCAAGGCGGTCGCGCACCGTTTCACCAAATCCTGCGTGCGCTCGGGCAACGAGTCGGAATCCTACTGGCGTGACGTTGGTACGGTGGATGCTTATTGGGCGGCGAACATCGACCTTACCGAAATCGTTCCCGCCCTCGACCTTTACGACAATGCCTGGCCGATCTGGACCTATGCCGAACTCACCGCGCCCGCCAAGTTCGTCCATGACATCGACGGCCGGCGCGGCTCAGCGGTGAGCTCGCTGGTCTCGGGCGGCTGCGTCGTCTCCGGCGCCGCCGTGCGGCGCTCGCTCCTCTTCACCGGCGTCCGCGTCAACTCCTACGCCGAGGTCGAGGACGCCGTGATCCTTCCCCATGTCGACATCGGCCGGGGCGCGCACGTCAAACGCGTCGTCATCGATCGCGGTGTCCGCATTCCCGAGGGGCTGGTTATCGGCGAAGACCCCGACGAGGACGCTCGCCGTTTTCGCCGCACCGAGAGCGGCATCTGCCTCGTCACCACGCCCATGATCGAAAGGCTCCAGAATTGAGTTTGTCGGTCCTCTCGGTTGCGAGCGAAGTCTATCCTCTCATCAAGACCGGCGGCCTTGCCGATGTCGTCGGCGCCCTGCCCGCCGCCCTCAAGCCGCACGACGTCGAAGTCCAGACCCTGGTGCCGGGATACCCGCGCGTCCTCGGCGCCCTGACCGACCGGCGGCAACTCCACGCCTTCGAGGATTTCTTCGGCGGCACCGCGCGGCTGGTTGCCGGCAAGGGCGAAGGCATCGACATCCTCGCCCTCGACGCGCCGCATCTCTACGACCGGCCGGGCAACCCCTATGTCGGCCTCGACGGCAAGGATTGGCCCGACAACGCCGAACGCTTCGCCGCGCTCTCCTTCGTTGCCGCCGAGATCGGGCGGGGGACCGTGCCCGGCCTCGCGCCTTCCGTCATCCACGCCCATGACTGGCAGACCGGACTGGTCCCGGCGTATCTCCACTATGGCGGCGTCAGCGGCGCCCGCCCGCGCACCGTCATCACCATTCACAATATCGCCTTCCAGGGCCAGTTCGCCGCCGCCGCGTTCCCGAAGCTGCGCCTGCCCCAGGCGGCTTTCTCGCTCGACGGCGTCGAATATTACGGCGGCGTCGGCTTCCTCAAGGCGGGCCTCCACTTCGCCGACGCCATCACGACGGTGAGCCCCAGCTACGCGGTCGAGATCAAGACCGTGGAGGGCGGCATGGGTCTCGACGGCCTCATCCGCAGCCGCTCCGACCGCCTTACCGGCATCGTCAACGGCATCGACACCGATGTCTGGAACCCGGCGACGGACTCCTATCTCGGCGCCAACTTTTCGTCCCGGACCCTCGTCCGCCGCGCCGCCAACAAGGCGGCGATCGAGGAACGCTTCGGACTGGAGCAATCCGACGGACCGCTGTTCTGCCTCGTCAGCCGCCTGACCCTGCAAAAGGGCGTCGACCTGATCATCAACGCCCTCCCCAACCTTCTCGCCCGCGGCGCCCGTTTCGCCATCCTCGGCTCCGGCGACGCGCCGCTCGAAGCCGCCCTCAAGACCGCGGCCAAGTCCAACCCCGGCAAGGTCGGCGTCGTCCTCGGCTATGACGAGGTGCTGGCGCACATGCTGCAAGGCGGCGCCGACGCCATCCTCGTCCCGTCGCGTTTCGAGCCTTGCGGCCTGACCCAGCTCTACGGCCTGCGCTACGGCTGCGTGCCGGTGGTCTCGCGTGTCGGCGGCCTCGCCGACACGCTGATCGACGCCAACGACGCCGCGATTGCCGCCAAGGTCGCCACCGGCATCCAGTTTCACGCCAACTCGGTCGCCGCCCTTGAGGATGCTGTCGCCCGCGCCATGGCGCTTTTCCGGGAGCCGGCCGTCTGGAGCCAGATACAGCGCCGCGGCATGGCCGCCGACAATTCCTGGCACCGCCCTGCCGGCGCCTACGCGGCGCTCTTTCGCTCGCTGGTCGCGGAGGGGTAGGTGACCAGAGCGGACGAGGAAGGACCGGCGGCGATCCTGGAGCGCGCCGCTTCCCTCGGCGCGCGCTATCTCGACGGCCTTGCCGAACGGCGCGTCGCGCCCGACGCCGCCATGCGGGCGGGTCTGGCGATGCTCGGCGGCGACCTGCCGGAAGATCCCACCGACGCCGGCGACGTCATCCGGCTCCTCGACCAGGCCGCGTCCCCGGCGACCGTTGCCAGCGCCGGCCCGCGCTATTTCGGCTTCGTCACCGGCGGCAGCCTGCCGGCCGCGCTTGGCGCCAACGTGCTCGCCGCCGCGTGGGACCAGAACGCCACGCTGGAAGTCATGTCTCCCGCAGCCTCGACCCTCGAGCAGGTGGCGTCGCGATGGGTGCTCGATCTTCTCGGCCTGCCGGGCGCGGCGGCCGTCGGCTTCACCTCCGGCGCCACCATGGGCAATTTCACCGCCCTCGCCGCCGCGCGCCACGCCGTGCTGGAGAAGACTGGCTGGGACGTCGCCGAGCGCGGGCTTTTCGGTGCCCCCGAGATCGCCGTGATCGTCGGCGACGAGATCCACGCCAGCGCGCCGAAGGCGCTCTCCCTCCTTGGCCTCGGCCGGTCGCGGGTCATCCGCGTGCCGGTCGATGGGCAGGGCCGGATGCGGGCGGACCGGTTCCCCTCCATAGAAGGTCCGGCGATCGTCTGCCTTCAGGCCGGCAATGTGAATACCGGCGCCTTCGATCCGTTCGCCACCCTTTGCGAGAAAGCTCACGCCGCCGGCGCCTGGGTCCATGTCGATGGCGCCTTCGGCCTCTGGGCTCTCGCCGCCCCCGGCTACGCGCATCTCGGCGCCGGGCTGACGGAGGCCGATTCCTGGGCGACCGACTGCCACAAATGGCTGAACGTCCCCTACGATTCCGGCCTTGCCATCGTTCGCGACGCCAGGGCCCTGCACGCCGCGAT
>JBDTLN010000332.1:0-3511 GCA_039934795.1 Bauldia sp.
CCTTCGCGCGCCTGACGACCGAAAAAGGCATCGGCCGCGCCGAGGCGCTCCGCGAGGCGATGATTGCCGTCATGGATAACACCGACGACCCGACGCTCGCCCACCCCTCCGCCTGGGCCCCGTTCGTCGTTGTCGGCGAAGGCGGCGTCTGATCAGGCCTTCAGCGCCGGCGACAGGAACACGACCCGGAGGCCCGGCGCGGCATCCTCGAGGCCGACCTTGATGCCGTGACGAAGCGCAATGGCGCGCACGATGGAAAGGCCGAGGCCGTGACCCGGCACCGCCGCGGTTGCCGCCCCACGCGCGAAACGGTCGAAGGCCCGGTCGCGGATATCTTCGCTCAATCCCGGCCCGGAATCGCTGACGGAGAGGACGTGGTTCCGGCCCTCGCTGGCCAGCACGATCCGCACCCTGCCTCCCGCGGCCGAGAACTTGATCGCGTTATCGACGACATTGGCGAGCATCCGGATGAGCAGACCGCGATCGCCGAGCACTACCGCTGGCCCTGCGATCTCGGTTTCGATGGCGATGCCCCGATCTTCCGCCACCGCGTCGTAGAGGTCGATGACGTTGGCGACGGCGTCGGCGAGGTCGACGGTCTTCAGGTTGCTGGTGTCGCCTGCCTCGGCCTCGGTGGTGGCGATGTCGAGCAGCGCGTCAAAGATCGCAACCGTCGTGCCGATCTCTTCCTTCATCGCGTCAAGCGCCTGTCCGGCCTCGGCCGAGCCCGGCCGCGCGGATTCAAGGCGTGTCACCTGACTGCGCAACCGGGTGAGGGGCGTCCGCAATTCGTGCGCGATCCGGTCCGACACTTCGCGCATGCCGCCGACCAGCCGGCCGATGCGCTCCAGCATGGCGTTGAAATTGGCGGCGAGTTCGCCGAATTCGTCCGGGCGGTCGGCGCCAGGCACGCGCGCCCCGAGATCGCCGTCGCGCACTTCCGCCGCCACCTTGTTGACCGCCACGATCCGGCGGACAAGCCAGCGGCTGAGGAGGGCGGCTCCGACACCGCCGATGATCAGGGTCAGGACCGCCGCCCCGGCGAGCATCGCCAGCAGCCGGCTGAGGATCGCCATGTTGTCGGCGGTTGAATGTCCGACCACGAGCCGGAAACCGCCGGGCAGGGTGGCCGCCGCCCCGGTGAATTCGGCGGTCGCGGCGTTCTCCGGCGTCGCTGTGAACTGCGTCCATTGCCCGCTTGGCGTCAGGTGATCGGGCCAGGACGGCAGGTTCCCGGCGAGCGGCGCGCCGCTCTTGTCGAGGAGGAGATAGGCGGCGTCGGCGACGTCGTCCCGCTCCAGCCGCGCCGTGATCGCCTCGCGAAGGGCGGGCAGCCGGCGCTGGGCGTAGAGGTCGGCGAGGCCGGTCAGGTCGGCGGAAACCAGCGTCCGCATGCGCGTCTCGAGATGCTCCGAGACGAGGAAATAAACGACGACCAGGATCGCCGTGGTGGCGATGAAAAAGGCCAGGCCGAGACCGATCGTCAGCCGGAGGAACGCCGAGCGCCGGTGCATCAGGCCGTCGGCTCGAACATATAGCCAGTGCCGCGCGCCGTTTGAATGACCGGCGGCTTGCCGCCGGCTTCGAGCTTGCGGCGTAGCCGGCCGACATGCACGTCGACGACATTGGTCTGCGGGTCGAAGTGCAGGTTCCAGACGAGCTCCAGCAGCATCGATCGCGTCAGCACCTCGCCGGCGTGGTCGACGAAGATCTTCATCAGGCGGAATTCCTTTGGCGACAGGGGAATGTGCCGCCCGTCGCGATGGACGGTTCTCGCCTTCACGTGAATTTCGATGTCGCCGAATCTGAGGAGGTCGGAGGCTGCGGCGTTGGCAAGCCGGCGGAGCACGGCCCGCGCCCGGGCGATCAGCTCGTCCGCCTCGAACGGCTTGGCGAGATAGTCGTCGGCGCCGCGATCGAGGCCCTCGACCCGGTTGACCGTCCGTCCGAGCGCGCTAAGGACGAGCACGCCGGTCCGCTTGCCGTCCCCCCGGAACTGCTCGATCGCCTCCAGCCCGTCGCCGCCGGGCAGCATGCGGTCGAGGATCACGAGGCCGTAGGCGGCCTTGCGGGCGCATGCGACCCCGTCGTCGATCGTGCCGGCGCGGTCGACGGCGAAGCCGGCCCCCCCGAGGACGCGCGTCACTTCGGCGGCCGTTGCGCCGTCGTCCTCGACCAGAAGAATGCGTTGCGCTGGATCGGTCATGGTGGCTCCGTCAGAACGTCGCGCTTTTCGGGTTGCGCATGTTACCGCCGAGGCCATCGCCGTCGAGCCCCGCTGCCCAAGGATCGACCACGACATAACGGGTGGTTCCGTCGCGGGCCAACAACAGGAGCGCGAAGGGATTGAAGATCGTGTTGCCGATCAATTGCTTGGCGTCGGCGGCTGAAGCAACGCGTACGCGGCCGACGGCAAGAATGATGTCTCCGGCGACAACGCCTGCGGCCGCCGCCGGTCCGTGTTCGGCCAGCGCCAGGACGCGCGCCGCGCCGCCCTCTGACAGCGTCATGCCGAGATTTTCCGCCTCGACCGCTGTCCGGTCCGGATCGCCCCGCTTGGCAGGCCTAGCCTCCGCGGTGGCCGTCGCCGGCGCCAGCATCAGCGTCAGCCGGTCGTTGCCGCGCAGGATTTCGACGGCGAGACCGGCCGACGGGTCGGCCCGAAAGAGGCCTACTGCCACATCCCTGAGCCGCTCGATCGGCATGTCGCCGATGCGCAGGATCACGTCTGACGCGGCCATGCCGGCGCGCCAGGCGGCCGAGTTCGGCGCCACGGACTCCACCAGCGCGCCGGAGCCGGGCGCGAGGCCGATGGCCTCGGCAAGTCGCGGCGCCAGGGCCCGGAGGCTGACGCCGAGCTCCCGGTGCGCGATCGTCTCGCCGCGCGCCAGCCGCGTGACTGTCCGCAACGCGACATCGGCGGGAATGGCGTAGGCAATGCCGACGTCGCGCCGGAAGCCGTCCGGCATCGCCGTGTTGATGCCGATCACCCGCCCGCGCTCGTCGATCACCGGCCCGCCCGAACTACCCGGGTTGAGCGGCGCGTCGTGCTGGATCATGCCGAAGGGCGTCGTCGCGTCTATCGCCCGGTCGAGCGCCGAGACGATGCCGCGCGTCACGGTGTGTCCGAGGCCGAAGGGCGATCCCACGGCATAGACCGTCTCGCCCGGCCACGCCGTCGCCGGCGAAAAGGAAAGCCCGCCAACGCCGGGCAGGGCGGCTTCGATCACCGCTATGTCGATGAGGGCGTCGCGGGCGACTACGCGTCCCTCGACGATCATGCCTCCCGCCGTGCCCATCCGTACCACCGGCCGGTCGCCGACCACGTGCGCGTTGGTGATGATGAGGCCCGTGACGGCGTCGAGGAAGCCCGCTCCTGTCGCTTCGTCTTCTCCGTCGGCGCCCGGCGTCAGGATCGTGACCGTTGCCACCCGCGCTGCGGCGACCGCGCCGAGGACCGGATACTCGGGTGCGACCCCGGCGCGCGCCGGCTGAAGGATGCTCGCGGCAA
>JBDTLN010000333.1:0-3481 GCA_039934795.1 Bauldia sp.
GCAGGATCATGTACGAAAGCGCCCGGGCGGGGGCCACGGGCTGTATCTGGCTTGTGGCGATTCGACAGTCGGAATTCGAGCCGGAAGACAATGCTGAAATGGCGGCGATGGATTCGCCCCGCCCTTGCGGCGACGTTCGTCCTGACGGCGATCGCGGTCTTTGTTGAGACCGGATCGCTGGAGCGCGATCTTGTCGCGCGCGTCAAAAGCGAACTGGCGGCGGACGGGCAGGGATGGGCGAGCGTCGACGTGTCCGGCCGGACGGTGACGATCGGCGGCACCGCGCCCTCAATCGAATCACAGGAAGTCGCTTCCCGCTCTGCGGCCGCTGTTACGGGGGTGCGCTCCGTGACCGACCGAAGCAATCTCCTGTCGCTGGCGTCGCCCTTTATCTGGACGGCCGAGAAGTCCGGCGCGACGATCAAGATAACCGGCTCGGTCCCGTCCGAGGCGATCCGCGTCTCGGTGCTTGCCGCGGCGCGCCGGGCGTTGCCCGAAGCCGAGATCCACGACGATATGACGCTGGCGCGGGGCGCTCCGGCCGGCTTCGGCGCCGGCACGGCCTTCGCCCTGCAGCGGCTGGCGGCGCTGACCGACGGCATGGTGAAACTCACCGACGGGGTATTGGCTCTTACCGGCACCGCGGCAAGCCCCACCTCCTATCGCGCCACCCGTCAGGCGCTGGCCCAGACGATTCCGCCTGGACTCGAACTGGGACCCGTGGATGTCCTGCCGGCGCGCGCCGAGCCCTTTGTCTTTTCGGCCGATTTCGACGGCAAGGCGATCACGCTCTCCGGCTATGTGCCCGACGACCTCGTGCATGATGCGCTGGTAGCGACGGCGCGAAAGACGCTGCCGGGTGCTCCGGTCCTCGACAAGACTGCGGTCGCTTCGGGGGCTCCCGACGGCTTCTTCGAAGCCGCCAACTATGCGCTTAACGCACTGACCCGCTTCAGCCAGGGCGGGGTGACGCTCGACGGCCTTCGGCTGGACATTGCCGGAAAAGCCCGGAGCGTCGACGACTATGAGGCAATTCTTGGCGCCTTCGCCACCAGCTTGCCAAAAGGCGTCAGCATTGTGTCGAGCGCGCTCGCCCCCGCGACGGTGTCCCCATACGGCTTCAAGGGCGAGAAAACCGAAGGCACCGTTACTTTGACGGGATATGTGCCATCGCCGGGCGAGGAGGCGGAGATCATGAATCTGGCGCGCGCGCTCTACGGCGAGGCACGGATCGTCGATCAGGTCCGGGTCGCGTCCGGCGAGCCGCGCATGGACTGGATCGGCGCCGTGAAATTCGCCATGGGACAGCTCCAGCAACTCGGCCGCGGCACCGTTGCGCTCTCCGACCAGAGCTACGCGATCGATGGCGAGGCGGCGAGTCCGGAAGCCTATGCCGCCATCCTCGAAGCCAACAAGAAGAAACTGCCGTCGAGTCTCAGTCTCAAATCCGCCGCGGTGGCGCCTCCGGTCGCCTCGCCGTACCGGTTCCTCGCCGCGCGCGAGGGCGCCGCGGTGGTGCTCGAAGGACATGCGCCCTCCGAAGACGACCACACAGCCATCCTAGCGGCGGCGCGGCGCAAGTTCGGCGGCGTCGAAATCGTCGACCGGCTCGCCTATGCCGGCGGCGCCCCCGACGGTTACGTCAGGGCGGCGACCGCGGCCATGCAGGCGGTCAGCCGACTTGCCGCCGGGCGCGGCGAGCTGGTCGATTCGGAGCTGACGATATCGGGCGGTGCGTACGATCCGGCCGCCGAGGATGAGGTTGCCACCGCGGCAGCCGAAGCGCTGCCCAAGGGCTTTGCAGCGACTGCGATCATCCGCGCCCTCCAGCCCGCCCAGGCGGTCAGCCCCGAGCGCTGCCGCGACCTTCTCGGCGTCGAATTGCAGGCGGGACGGATCGATTTCGATGACGACAAGTCCGAAATCGCGGACCGGAGTTTCGGCATGCTCGACCGGGTCGCCGCGGTCCTGCAGCGTTGCCCGGAGGCGAACATTTCGATCGCCGCCCACACCGACTCGGACGGCTCGACATCGCGCAATCGCGACCTCAGTCAGGCCCGCGCCACCGCCATCGTCGAGTATCTGGTTGGCGCCGGGGTGCGCCGCGAGCGGCTCGCCGGAACGGGCTTCGGCGAATCGAAGCCGATCGCCGACAATTCGACCGAGGATGGCAAGGCGCGCAACCGGCGTATCGAATTCACCATGACCGTGCATGGCGCGGCCCCCGTGGCTGAGACGGCGCCCGTCGCGCCTGGCGATCCTGCATCGCCGGACGACCCATCCCCGCCGGCGGATGCGCCCGCCGCCGACGATCCGCCGAAGGAGCCGTAATGCTCTACGTGGTCGGCAGCTACTGGCCGTTCCTTCTCATCGCCCTTGCCATCGGCGTTGCCGTCGGCTGGTGGTATCAGGATCCGCGCAGCGCCGACGACGTGACCGCCTGGCTCGAGCGCGAGGCGGATGAGCCATGATCTGGCATTTTTTCGAGGTCTGGCTGCTGTTGCTGGCGATGTTCGTTGTCGGCTGCGGTCTCGGCGCTGCACTCTACGCCGGCGTCGGCAACAGCCAGCTTGCGGTGTCGCAGGGCCGCGTTGCCGATGCCATCGGCGACCTGACGGATGCCCTCAAGGCGCGCCTCGGACTGGGGCCGGACTGGCGCGACGGCTTCCGGGTCCGTGTGCCGGTCGAGCGACCGATACCGCCGCCGCGGCCGACGCGGCAGCGTCGCCGGAAGCCGGAGCCGGCGCAGCACCGCGACGCGCAATACGCCGAGCACTATGACGACGAAGAATATCGCGACGAGCGCTACGATACCGACTTCGACGCGAGCGAAGCCGGCGCCTTGTCTCGCGCCATCGCCGATCGGGCCAGGGCGCGCGACGTCGACCACGATTGGGAGGATGAGGCGGACTACGCGCGCCGCATCGAGCGAGAGCGCGCCGTAGCCTGGCAGGAAGACGAAACCGACGATGTCTATGCCGACGAGCCGTTCGAGGAAGAACTGCCGGCGGAATCGATAGAAGGCGACGAGGAAGGGGCGGGGTCCGAGAGCCTGGTCGCCAAGCGCCCCGCCGGGCTCCTGTCGCCGCGGAACGGCGTGCCTGATCACCTTCAGCGCATTCGCGGCATCGGCAAGGGCAACGAGGAGCTCCTCAACCGCCTCGGCATATTTCACTTCGGCCAGATCGCCGCCTGGACGCCGGCCGAAGCGCGCTGGGTGGCGGCACAGATGCCATTTCCCGAGCGAATCGAGCGTGACGACTGGATCGGTCAGGCGACGATCCTGGCGAGCGGCGGCCAGACCGGCTACGTCAAATCCGCCGAGCGACGCCGCGCCCGCCGTGCTTCCGGCGACGATGGCGAGGGAAATGGCGGCGAATCGAACGACTGAGCGTCAGACCGCGTCACCGTCGCGGACGGCGTCGAGGTCTAGTGCAAGGTGCTCGCGTGGCAGGATCGCGTCCGCCGGCGGGCCGGCGCC
>JBDTLN010000334.1:0-3436 GCA_039934795.1 Bauldia sp.
CAGAAGCAGGCGGACTGCATCTCGGTGATGACCTACAACGAATACGGTCAGGCCATCGACGCTGGCTTCAAGCCGGAAGACCTGACGGTCTTCAACTACTCGGCGATGGGCAACGACCTCCTCGAGGACGGCCTCTATGCCCTCGAGGACAAACTCGCCGACGCCGCGTTCAAGGACAAGATCGTCCGCTTCGTGCGCGCTTCGATGAAGGGCTGGGAATACGCATTGGCCAATCCCGATGAGGCCGCCCAGATCGTCGTCGACAATGGCGGCCAGGACCTCAACCATCAGAAATACATGATGGGTGAAGTCGCAAAGCTCACGGCAGGCGGCAACGGCGTCCTCAACGAGGCGGCCTACGACCGCACCGAAAAGGCGCTCCTCGACCAGAAGATCATCGCCACCAAGCCGTCGGGCGCCTGGACCCACGACATCACGAACGCCGCCGGCCTCAAGTAAGCCGAGCCGACCTTCAACAAATACCAACGGGCGCCCTCGGGCGCCCGTTTCCTTTCGGCTAGACGACGTTGAGTTCGTGCAGCGGCTTGCCTTCGGCGATCCGCCCGTAGCCGAGCGGCGACAGGTCAAGGCTCGTATAGCGCCCCTGCGTCACCAGTTCGGCGAGCCCGCGCCCGACCGCCGGCGCCTGCTGCAGCCCGTGCCCCGAGAACCCAACCGCCACCAGAAGACCGTCAAGGCCGGGGAGGGGCCCGACGACCGCGTTGTGGTCGAAGAGATTCATGTCGTAGTGGCCGGCCCAGGCGCGTCCCGGCTTGATCCGCTCGAAGGCCGGCACACGCGCCGCCAGCACCGGCCAGATCGTCTCCTCGAAGAACCCGTGGTCCACCTCGTAGTCGGTTGCCGGCGGATCCCGGTCGGCCGGCGGCGCCGAGCCGCAGATGTAAAGGTCGCCCTCCGGCCGGGCATACACGCCCGTCGGGTCGATCAGCAGCGGAAATCCCGGCAGCGGGTCGCGGCATGAGAACGTGAAGACCAGGCGCTTCCGAGCTTCCACCGTCACGTCGATCCCGAGCGGCGCAAGCAGCGCCGGAGTTCCCGTGCCGGCCGTGACGATGACCGTCCCAGCGCCGATCGGTGTGCCGTCGGCAAGCCGGATGCCGGTGACCCGGCCCCCCTCACGCACGATCCCCGCCACGTCACCGGCAAGCGTCTCGGCGCCGAGGGACCGCGCCTTGGCGCGCAGGGCCTGCATCAGCGAGTAGCCGTCGAACCAGCCCTCGCCGCTTTGCCCGAACCCGCCGGCGACGATCCCGTCGAGCGACAGGTAGGGGAAGCGCGCCGCCAGCCCCGACGGATCGAGATGAGCGATGTCGGCTCCCATGTCCTGCTGGAGCGCGCAATTCGCCGCCAGCGTCGCGGCGCCCGCCGGCGTCGCCAGAAACAGGTAGCCGCCCTCGCGCAGCGCCACGTCTGGCCGGGTCCCGTCGACCGCCAGCGTCTCGCCGACATCGCGCAGGAACCGGATGCCGTGGAGCGAGATCGCGATGTTGACCGGCGTCGAGAACTGCTGGCGGATCGACCCCGCCGAGAGCGTCGTCGCGGCGAAGCGAAAGGACGGGTCCTTCTCGATGAGCAGCACGCTCCCGCCGAATCCGGATGCGGCGAGATGATAGGCCGCGGAGGCGCCATGAACCGCCCCGCCGACGATGATGACGTCGTAAGATTTCATGCCACCGGCCTGCCGGTAGCGGCAAGGATTGAGCTCCCCCTGCGCTCCCCGCTTTTCACCAGAGCCGCCCGAATTGGTCCAGCCATGTCGGCGCGACGGTGCAACCGTTTTCTGCGCCCAGGCGCGCCGCGCGATGCTAGGCTTTGCCCTGACCAGCAAGAGGAGATCGCCATGCGCCGCCTTGTCTTCACGTTGCTCGGCCTGTTCTCGCTATTCGGCGCCGCCGCCGCGGAGCCGCGCTGGCTGACCTTGCCGCCGACGCCGGCCTTGCCCCAGTCTTCCAACACCGGCTATGCGCCGGTCAACGGTATCAAGATCTGGTACGCCGTTTTCGGAGAGGGCGAGCCGGTGCTGCTCGTCCATGGCGGCCTCGCCAACGCCGACTACTGGGGCAATCAGGTCCCGGTGCTGGCGAAGCAATATCAGGTCATCGTCATGGACAGCCGCGGCCACGGCCGCAGCACCCGCGACGCCGCGCCCTATGGCTACGACCTCATGGCGTCGGACGTCATCGCGCTCCTCGACTACCTCAAGATCCCGAAAGTCGCTCTCGTCGGCTGGAGCGACGGCGGCATCATCGGCCTCGACATCGCCATGAAACATCCCGAGCGGCTGTCGAAGCTCTTTGCCTTCGCCGCCAATTCCGATCCGAGCGGCGTCGCCGACATCGCCAGCAGCCCGGTCTTCACCGCCTACATCGCCCGTGCCGAGAAGGAATACGAGAAGCTTTCCGCCACGCCGACCGAGTACCAGTCCTTCCTCGACCAGATCGGCAAGATGTGGGCGAGCCAGCCCAACTGGACGGCCGACGACCTGAAGAAGATCGCCGTTCCGACCTGGATCGTCGATGCCGACCACGACGAGGCGATCAAGCGCGAGAACACCGAGTTCATGGCGGCGCAAATCCCCAATGCCGGCCTGCTCCTCCAGCCCGAGGTCAGCCACTTCTCCTTCATCCAGGACCCCGAGCAATTCACCGCCGACGTGCTGCACTTCCTGAAGATCGTGCCCCGGCAGTGAGGGGGCGACTTCCTACTCGATCGGCGCCAGCGGCCGGTCGATGGCCTCGCGTAGCGCGAACTTCGATTCGATGCGGGCGACGCCGGGCAGGTGTCCGAGGACGTTGGCGTGCAGCCGCTCGAAATCGGCAAGGTCGCGCGCCGCGATGTGGATGAGGTAGTCGCTCGACCCGGACATCAGGTGGCAGGAGAGGACATTGGGCGAAGCCGCCAGCGCCGCCTCGAAGGCGCGCAGCGAATCGTCGTTCTGCCGCTCCAGCGTGATCTCGACAAAGATATTGATGCTGAGGCCGATGGCGGCCGCGTCGATCATCGCCCGGTAGCCGCGAATGGCGCCGCTGGCTTCAAGGTTCTGCAGGCGCCGCGTTACCGCCGAAGGCGACAAGCCGACGCGCGCCGCCACGTCCACGGCGGCCAGCCGGCCCTCCGAGGCCAGAACGCGGAGGATCTTCCGGTCGAAAGCATCCATCGCATGAAACTATAGCTCTGCGCCCATCTCACGCAAGCTTGATGCAAGATGGCATCATATCGGGGCTGGAAAGCACGGAAACGCCGCGTATTTTGCACTATGTTGACGCAATCGCGCGAGGAGGGCTGAATCGATGATCGTCGGTGTTCCGAGGGAAATCAAAAGCGGCGAGGCCCGCGTCGGCCTGACGCCGGGTGCCGCCGGTGAATATGTCGCCCACGGCCACACGGTCCTCATCGAGACCAAGGCCGGCGTGGG
>JBDTLN010000335.1:0-3432 GCA_039934795.1 Bauldia sp.
TCCGGCGCAATCCCCATCCCGCCGAGACGGAGGTCGAGGACGCGCTCGGCGGCGTCCTCTGCCGCTGCACCGGCTACCGCAAGATCGTCGCAGCGGTTCGCGCCGCCGCCGATGGTGGCGCAACCGCAACCCCGCCGCCAGCCGCCGGCAAGGCCGTCGGCGCCCGCATCGCACGGCTCGACGGCCGCGAGAAAGTCGACGGCAGCGATCTCTTCGGCGCCGACAGCATTCCCGCCGATGCACTCTTCGCCAGGATCATCCGCGCACCCTTCCACCATGCGCGTTTCGCCATTGGCGATGTCGCCGGCTTCCTCGCCGGCCATTCCGGCCTTGTCCGGGTATTCACCGCCGCCGATGTCCCCGGCCGCAACATTCACGGCGTCATTCCGGACTTCGCCGACCAACCGGTCTTCGCCGTCGAGGAGACGCGCTTCCGTGGCGAGGCGGTGGCGGCGGTGGTCGGCAGCCGCGAGGCGATCGGGCGCTTCGATGCGCGGTCGTTCCCCGTCACGTTCGAGGAACTGCCGGCGCTGACGGCGCTCGATGCGGCGCTTGCCGAAGATGCGCCGCGTCTCCATGCCGGGCGGCCGGGCAACATCCTCACCCGTGGCCGCGTCGTGCGGGGCGATGCGGAGGCCGGGCTCGCCAGCGCCGAAATAGTCGTCGAAGGCACCTTCGAGACCGGTTTCGTCGAGCACGCCTATATCGAGCCGGAGGCCGGCTACGCCCGCCGGGTCGGCGACCGCGTCGAGATCGTGGCGTCAACCCAGTCGCCCTACATGGACCGGGACGACATGGCGCTGATCCTCGGGCTCCCGCCGGACGCGGTGCGGATCGTTCCGACGTCCGTCGGCGGCGGTTTCGGCTCGAAGCTCGACCTTTCCGTCCAGCCTTACGTCGCCATCGCCGCCTGGCATCTCGATCGGCCCGTCGCCCTTGTCTATTCGCGGCCGGAGTCGATTGCCGCGACGACCAAGCGCCATCCGGCACGCATCCGGGCAAGGGTCGGCGCGACGCGCGGCGGCAAGATCGTCGCCATGGATTTCGCCGCCGACTTCAACACCGGCGCCTATGCCTCGTTCGGCCCGACCGTCGCCAACCGGGTGCCGGTTCACGCATCGGGGCCGTATGTGGTGCCGCACTACCGGGCCGAGACACGGGCGGTGCACACGCACCTTGTCCCGGCCGGGGCGTTTCGCGGCTTCGGCGTGCCGCAGGCCGTGGTGGCGCAGGAACAGCTCTTCGACGAGCTGGCCCTGACACTCGGCCTCGATCCGCTCGAGTTCCGCATAAACAATGCGTTGACGGCGAGCGACGCGACGGCGACCGGGCAGGCGATCGGGGCGGGCGTCGGCTTCAAGGCCTGCCTAGAAGCGCTGCGCGAGGGATGGCGGCGAGCCCGGGCCGAAGCATCGGCCTTCAACGCCGCGGCGACCGGCCCGCTCCGTCTGGGGGTCGGCGTGGCGGGCATGTGGTATGGCTGCGGCAACACCTCGCTTCCCAACCCGTCCACCCTTCGCCTCGGCCTCCGTCCCGAAGGCCGCATCGCCGTTCACCAGGGCGCCGTCGATATCGGCCAGGGCTCGAACACAATCATCATGCAGATCGCCGCCGACGCGGTCGGAGTGCCGCTCGACCGGCTCGACCGGCTCTCGGCCGATACCGACATCACACCCGACTGCGGCAAGACCTCCGCCTCCCGCCAGACCTTCGTCACCGGCCGCGCCGCCGAGATGGCGGGTCACGCCCTTCGCGCCGCGATCCTCCGCCATGCCAATGCCGGACCTAACGCGCGCATCGTCCTCGGCGACGGGCAAGTCTCCATCGATGACGGCGGCACCGTCCGCACCGTCGACCTCGCCGCCATGCCGCAGGATGCGTTCGGCTATGTGCTGGCCGCCGAGGAGACATTCGATCCGCCGACGGCGCCCCTCGACGAGAACGGGCAGGGCGTCCCCTACGCCGTCTATGGCTTCGGCGCCCACATGGCCGAGATCGCCGTCGATATCGAGCTTGGCACGGTCAAGGTGCTGAAGATCACCGCCGCCCACGATGTCGGCAAGGCGATCAACCCGACCCTCGTCGAGGGCCAGATCGAGGGCGGCGTCGCGCAGGGCATCGGCATGGCGCTGATGGAGGAGTTCTTCCCCGGCCGCGGCGAGAACCTCCACGACTACCTCATTCCCTCGATCGGCGACGTGCCGCCGATTGAATCGATCCTCATCGAGGACCCGAGCCCCCTCGGACCGATGGGCGCCAAGGGCGTCGGCGAGCAGGCCCTGATCCCGACCGCGCCGGCGATCCTCAATGCGATCCACCACGCCACCGGCGCCCGCATCCGCCGCATCCCGGCGACGCCGGACCGGGTCCGCGCCGCGATCCTCGCGCAGGGAGGCCGGCGATGACCGAGCCCACCGCCGTTCCGGCCGACGACAAGATCCGCTGCGATGCCTGTCCGGTGCTCTGCTACATCCGGCCCGGCATGGCCGGCGCCTGCGACCGCTACGCCAATGTCGACGGCAACCTCGTCCGGGTCGATCCGCATGTACTGCTTGAGCGGACGATGGAGGAGGGCGGCGCGCTGGTCCCCTTCGTCTCCGGCAGCGAAGCCTGGGACAGGCGTCTCGGCGAGACCGACACCTTCGTTACCGCCATCGGCGCCGGCACGACCTATCCCGACTACAAGCCGGCGCCGTTCATCGTTTCCTCGAAGGTCGACGGTGTCGACATGGTCACTGTCGTCACCGAAGGCATTTTCTCCTATTGCGGCGTCAAGCTGAAGATCGACACCGACCGGCACCTCGGCCATGAGCAGGCGATCGTCCGCGCCGGGGGCGAACCGGTCGGGCATGTGACGACCGGCGAATATGGCTCGCAGATGCTCTCGCTCGGCGGCGTCAACCACCTCACCGGCGGCTCCAAGAAGGAGGGCCGCGTCACCTGCGAAACGCTGCTCGCGCTCTGCAACAAGCAGGCGGTCGAACTGACCATCGACGATGGCGCCGCGGTCACCGTTCAGGCCGGCAAGCCGCCCATCGTCAACGGCGTCGCGGAGGAGCGGATGCGCGTCGGCTGCGGCTCGGCGACGATCGGCATGTTCGCCCGCCAGTGGCAGGGGCTTGTCGACGAGGTCGTAGTGGTCGACGACCACATCACCGGCGTCCTCTCCGAGCATGTCGCCGGAAAATATCTCGGCATCCCCGAGACCGGCATCAGGCTGAAGGGCCGGCGTTCGACGCCCGGCCGCTATTTCAAGGTCGCCGAACCGGGCACCGGCTGGGGCGGCACCAACCTCACCGACCCGCTCGCCATTCTCGGGCCGTTCGACCCGAAGACGGCGCGGGCGGGCGAGCGCCTGCTGATGGTCTCGACGACCGGCGAGCACGCCGCCCACTTCGTTCTCGACGAGGACCTGAAGCCGGTCGAGATCGC
>JBDTLN010000336.1:0-3425 GCA_039934795.1 Bauldia sp.
GCCGCCGCTTGGCGAAGTGACCCTCCAGCCTCTCGAACATGCCGGCGTTGCCTCAGCGGCGAAGATCGCGCTCCTCCAGGCGATGGTCGGCGAGAAGAAGGCGGATGCCGCGGTGCTTTCGGCGGCGGACTCGGTTGCCTGGGCGTTCAACATGCGCGGGCGGGATATTGCCCACAATCCGGCGCCGCTCGCTTTCGCCATCGTGCCGCACGAGGGGCTGCCGACGCTCTATCTGGACGGACGGAAGCTCTCCAACGCCGTGCGCGATTCGCTGGCGACGCTCGCCGACATTCGCGAACCGGGTGAGCTCGGCAAGGGGCTGGAAGCGCTGGCCAAGGCCGGGGCCAAGGTGCTGCTCGACCCGCAGGCAACATCGGACTGGATCGCTGGCAAAATCCGCGCCGGCGGGGGCACGATCGTCGAAGGCGCCGACCCGGCGGTGCTGCCGAAGGCGCGGAAGAACGCGGTGGAGATCGAGGGCGCGCGCCGCGCCCAGATCCGCGACGGGGCAGCCATGGTCCGCTTCCTCGCCTGGCTCGACCGCACGGCGCCGGCGGAGAGGCTGGACGAAATCGCCGCCGCCGAAAAGCTCGAGGCGATCCGCGCCGAGACGGCGCGGCGCGACGGCTCGGACCTTGCTGATATTTCCTTCGACACGATTTCGGGCGCAGGGCCGAACGGGGCAATCGTCCACTACCGGGTAACCCGGCAGACCTCGCTGCCACTCGTCGCCGGGACGCTCTATCTCATCGATTCCGGCGGGCAGTACCGCGACGGCACGACCGACATCACCCGCACCGTGCCGATCGGCGCGCCGAGCGACGAGATGCGCGACCGCTTCACGCGCGTGCTGAAGGGGCACATCGCCATCGCCACGGCGCGCTTCCCGATCGGCACGACGGGCGCGCAGATCGACGCACTGGCGCGTACCGCCCTCTGGCAGGCTGGGCTCGACTACGACCACGGCACCGGCCACGGCGTCGGCGCGTTTCTGTCGGTGCATGAGGGGCCGGCGCGGATTTCCAAGCTCGGTCACGCCCCGCTCGAACCGGGCATGATCCTTTCCAACGAGCCCGGCTACTACAAGACCGGGGCCTTCGGCATCCGCATCGAGAACCTGATCGTTGTCTCACCGCCGGCGGAGATCGCCGGCGGCGACCGCCCGATGCTCGGCTTCGAGACGGTTACCCTGGCCCCCATCGACCGGCGGCTGGTCGTAGCGGCGTTGCTGACGCCATCGGAGATCGCCTGGCTCGACGCCTATCATTCCCGCCTCTCGCCGGCCCTCGACCGGTTGCTCGACGCCGAAGATCGCGTCTGGCTCGCCCGCATGACGCAGGCCATCGCCGCCGGCTGAAACACGGCCCCGCCGCGGCCGAACCGTGGCGAGAAGCGGGCATTCGGGTGCGACGGGAAAATATCGGAACCCTGCCCGGCCCGTCGCGTTTGCCTGTCAAGGGCTTCCCGAAAAACATCCCCCTCACGAGCATCGGCCCTTTACGAAAAGGAGAGCTACGATGAAGAAACTTCTGACCACCACGGCGCTCGTCGCGCTGCTCGGCGCCGCCGCGGCATTTGCCGCGGAGACGCCGATCACCGACCAGCCCACCGCTAACGACGTCATACCCGATCCGAACGCGACGCCACCGGCAGCGCAGCCGGACGCCATGGCGCCGGACGCGATGACGACCCCGGACAGCACGGCGCAGCCGATGGATCAGTCCGCCGACCCGGCGATGCAGTCGCAGGAGCAGGTCGAGACTCCCGCCCCGGCCGACACCACGGTCGCCGCCCAGCCGGCGGACAAGTTCCTCACCGTCCAGGCCGACAGTGAGTGGCTTGCCTCTAACATCATCGGCGCCAGCGTCTACAATCCGGCTGACGAGAATCTCGGCGACGTCAACGACATTCTCGTCAATGACGATGGTTCCGTTCACGCCGTGATCATCGGCGTCGGCGGCTTCCTCGGCATCGGCGAGAAGAACGTCGCCGTGGCGTTCGCCAGCCTCAACCAGACCAACGACGCGGACGGCAACATCAAGCTCGTGCTGAATGCCAGCAAGGAAGAGCTGGATGCCGCCGCCGCCTTCGTCACCGTCGCCGAGCAAAAGCGGCAGGAAGCCCAGCCGGCGGCCGACGCGGCTCCGGCGCCAGTCGACCAGACCGCTCCGGCACCTACGCCGACAACGTCCGATCCGGCTGCCGTTCAGTAGCCACCGCCCAAGCGCGTCGCACCAGCGGTCCTCCCCGATCGCGCGATGCTGCGGAGCCCGCCGGCCTAGCCGGCGGGCTTTGCATTTTCAGGAGGCTGGTTGGCACGCTCGGCGGCCTCCCGGCGCAGCTTCTCGTACTCGGCCGAGACGCGGTCGATTTCGGGCACGCCGAACAGCCATTCCCGCTTGCCGCCATAAGCGCCGCTGCCGTCGACGAGGGCGAGATCGCCGGTGCCGTCCTTCCGCTCGACGCGCTCGGAGCCGGTCAGCGCCACGAGGTCAACGGCGCGCATCCGGTAGCGCGGCAGGTCGCTGATGAGGAGCACGCGCTCGGTCGAGATGCCGTAGACCGTGGCATGGAGGCGGCGCCAGACGTTGACCGCCGAAGCCATGATAACGAGGCCGACTACGACGAAGGGCACGCCGAAGAGCGGGAAGAGCTCGCCGAAGGCGCCGAAATCTCCGGCACCGACGATGGCGAAGGCAGCGGCGATCCAGAACAGCGCGAAGCCGGTGAAGACAAGTCCGAGACGGAGGCGCGCGAACATCATGCGCCGCGCCGTGCCGGGAACCGGGCGCTCGGCCCAGACCGGCCGCTCGCCGCGCCGCATCTCACGCTGGATGGCAAGGATGGGCGGCAGGTCGGCCAGCGGTTCGCGATTCTCGACCATGCTTCCCCGTTCCCCCGAGCGTAAGGAGCACCGGCCCTCGGGCGAACGCAAGACCGCCCGCTACCCCTTCCCGATCAGCACAAACCATCCGGCTTCGTCGACGACCGTGACGCCATGCTTTTCGGCTTCCTTCAGTTTCGAGCCGGCACCGGGGCCGGCGACAACGAGGTCGGTTTTCTTCGAGACCGACCCGGAGACTTTTGCGCCGAGGCGCTCGGCCATGGCCTTGGCCTCGTCGCGGCTCATTTTTTCCAGCGAACCGGTGAAGACGACCGTCTTGCCCGCGACCGGCGATTCGGTAACGGCCTGTTCGGCATCGCGGATGGTGACCTGTTCGACGAGCTTTTCGACGAGATCGCGATTGTGGTGCTCGCCGAAATAGCGGCCGACCGCCTCGACGACCGTCTCGCCGATCTGGTCGATGGCGTCCATTTCCTCCCGCGCCGCCGCGTCGCCGGCTACAACTTTCAGCGCCGCGTCGTGGAAGGCTTGCCATGAGCCATAGCCGCGGGCGAGCACCCGCGCCGTCGTCTCGCCTACA
>JBDTLN010000337.1:0-3422 GCA_039934795.1 Bauldia sp.
AGCTACCGCGGCGGTATCGTCGGTGGACCCGTCGTCGACCAGGATAATCTCGAGGTTCGCCCAGGTCTGGGCTATCGCGCTCGCCAGCGTCTCGGCGAGATAGTCTGCGGCATTGTGTGCGGCGATGACGACGCTGACGAGGGGTGGGCTCACTGTCCGCCGTCCGGCGCCGTGATCGGCCGGGCAAACCCATCCTCTCCAGCCGGGCGCATGTCGGACACCTCCCCGCCAGCCAGCCTATCCCCCGGCCAGCCTCTGCGCGAAGGCTGCGATCGTCTTTTGATACACGCTCGCCTTGTTCCATTCTGCGAAGACGGCGAAGTTGGCGCTGCCCTCGCCATAGGGCTGGCCGGCGGCCCAGCCATAGCCCTTGAGATAGTTGGCCGTCGAGGCGAGCGCGTCGGCGACGCTGCGGAGGTTGGCGCGGCCGTCGCCGTCGAAGTCGATGCCAAACTTCAGGTAGGACGAGGCCATGAACTGGGTCTGGCCGACTTCGCCGGCCCAGGCGCCTTTCATCTCGGCGGCGGAGAGGTCGCCGCGCTGGATCACCTTGAGGGCGTCCATCAGCTGCTCGGTGAAGAACGCCGTCCGCCGGCAGTCATATGCGAGCGTCGCCAGCGACCTGATCGAGGGCGTGTTGCCCATGCCGCCGCCATAGCCCGTCTCGAGGCCCCAGATGGCGACGATGACCTCGGGCTGGACGCCGAAGCGTTTCTCGATCTTCGCCAGCAGCGAGGCCTGCTGCTTGAGGAGGCTGCGGCCGCGGGCGATGGCGCCCGGCGTGATGCGGGTCGCCGAGAACGCGGCAAAGCTCTTCTTGAAATGCCCCTGCCGGCGGTCGAGGGCGACGACGCCGGCATTGTAGCTGACGCCGTTCAGGGCCGAATTGACGACACCGGCGGAGATACCGGCGGCCGCCGCCTCCTTCTTGAACGCGGCAAGCCAGGTCGGGAAACCGGCGGGACCATTGCCGCACTTGGCGGCGAGCGCCGGACCGGCGGCGGCGAGGAAAACGATCGCCAGCCCGAATGCCCTGACGCGTCGCGAAATTACCGGCATGAACGTCTCTCCCATGGCGTTTGATGGCGGATGCTAGGCCGACCCGATTCCGGCGCGCAATGTACCCAATTCAGTCGGGCCGGAGGAGGCGCGGACTGACGGGATAAACCCGCTCCGCGCCAAGCAGGAAGGCCTGCGGCGCGCCGGTAAAAAGACCGTGAAACGCCCGGTCGAGGACATTGAGGCCGCCGGCATAGGCGCCGAGCGCCGGCAGCACCAGCCGCGTGCCGTCCCCGGCGAAGCAGCGCCGGCGCACCCATTTGCCGCGGCCGGCGATGCGGGCGGACGGGTGGAGATGGCCGGCCAACTCGCCCGGCGCCGGCCCGGCGGCCGGCTCATGGCGGAAGACGAGCTTGCCGATGGCGAGGCAGTCGACATGCATGCCGGCAAGCCCCACCGGCCGATTGCGGTCGTGATTGCCGGCGACCCAGATCCAGTCGCGGCCCGCCTGCAACCCTGTGAGCGTGTCGCGGTCACGGCCGGAGAGGCGTGCGGCACCGCCATCGTCGTGGAAACTGTCGCCGAGGGCGATGACGACCTTCGGATCGAGCAAGGCCATGAGACGCGCCAGGCGCGACAGCGTCTCGGCGGTATCATAGGGCGGCAGCATCTGGCCGCGGCGGGCGAAGGACGAGCCCTTCTCGAAATGCAGGTCGGCCACCGCCAGCAGCCGTTCATCCGCCCACCACACCGCCCCGTCGGGAAACGCCTCCAGCACGACGCCCATGACGCCGACGAGGGCGGGCTCATGCGGCTTTTGCCCCGCAAGGGGGTAGGCAGGCCGTGCCGCGCCGCTACCGGAAATCATCGCCCATCGCTTCCCGCACCAGATCGTCCGCCGCCTCGCGGAGCACGTCTTCCTGCGCCTCGCCCTTCACCGTCTCGCGGCCGATCTCCAGCATCACCGGGACAGCCAGCGGGGAAATACGGTCCAGCCTCTTATGCACGATCTTCCCCTTGATTCGGGAGAGCATATCGCCCAGCCGGCCAACGTCGAGGAGGCCGGTGGCGGCATCGGCCCAGGTGGCGCGCATCAGGATGTGATCGGGCTCGTGCTTGCGCAGGACGTCATAGACGAGGTCGGTGGAAATCGTCACCTGCCGCCCGGTCTTTTCCTTGCCCGGATGGCGCTTCTCGACGAGGCCCGAAATCAGCGCCGTGTTGCGGAACATCCGCTTCAAGAGATAGCTGTCGGCCATCCAGGCTTCGAGATCGTCGCCGAGCATGTCCTCGTCGAAAAGCCCGGCGAGACTCGGCTCGCCAGCGGCGAAGGCCGTCGCCATGTCGCCGAGCGCCCAGACGGCGAGGGAATAGTCGGTGGCGACGAACCCGGTCGGCCGCAGGCGCGCCCGCTCCAGGCGGCGGGTGAGCAGCATGCCGAGGGTCTGGTGGGCAAGCCGGCCCTCGAACGGGTAGGCCACCATGTAAAAGCGCGCACCGCGCGGGAATGTCTCGACGAGGAGCTGGTCGCGCTTCGGCAGAACAGACCGCTGCTTCTGGATCTTCAGCCAGTCGGAGACCTGGGCCGGCAGCTTCTTCCAGCTCTTGTCGTCGGCAAGCATGGCGCGGACGCCCTCGGCGAGATAGGTCGACAGCGGAAACTTGCCGCCGGCATAGATCGGAATCTTCGGCGCATCGTCGGCGGTGCGCGTGGCGATCGCCTCGTTCTCGTGGATGCCCTCGAAGCGGAGGATGAGGCCGCCGAAGAGGAACGTGTCGCCCGGCGCCAGGCCCTCGACGAAATATTCCTCGATCCGCCCGAGCAGCCTGCCGCCGCGCCCGGCGAAGCCCTGTCCCTTGTTGCGGAAGACGCGAACGTTGAGAAGCGCCGTGTCGATGATCGTGCCGACGTTCAGCCGGTATTGCTGGGCGATGCGTG
Organism: Bauldia sp.; assembly: GCA_039934795.1. Classification (GTDB taxonomy): domain Bacteria; phylum Pseudomonadota; class Alphaproteobacteria; order Rhizobiales; family Kaistiaceae; genus CAMCWB01. The sequence goes on from JBDTLN010000337.1 coordinate 2,939, forward strand.
GATGGGTGAGCCGCCACAGCCCGTCGGGACCCAACCGGATCTTGGCGAAGCGGTCATAGGTCTTCAGCGCATAGCCGCCGGTCGCGACGAACTCCACGACGCGGTCGAAGGTGGCGCGATCGAGGTTGCGGTAGGGATAGGCCGAGATGGTCTCGGCAAAGAGGTCGTCGCCGGCGAAGGGCGCCGCGCACGCCATGCCGAGGACGTGCTGGGCAAGGACGTCGAGCGCGCCCGGCCGGATGGGCGGCGTATCCTGCGCGCCGAGATAGTTGGCGTCGAGCGCGGCGCGGCATTCCATCACCTCGAAGCGGTTGGCGGGCACCAGCAGCGCCTTCGACGGCTCATCGAGGCGGTGGTTGGCGCGGCCGATCCGCTGCGCCAGCCGGCTCGCTCCTTTCGGCGCGCCGATGTGGACGACAAGATCGACATCGCCCCAGTCGATGCCGAGGTCGAGGGTCGAGGTGCAGACCACGGCGCGGAGCTT
>JBDTLN010000338.1:0-3418 GCA_039934795.1 Bauldia sp.
TTGGTTCGCCCGCATGACGAATCGGAGCATTCGTTCGATCCTCGAGGAAATGATGCATTTGGCTCGCCAAAGCTCGATCCTTGACGAGATCGATAGCTGGCGATCATGGTAGCCCGCTGGCCGTTTCCCGGCCATCAGCTAACATCGGGCAATCTGCCACCCCGGACGCCCCATGCCCGCCCCCTCCGCCACCACCCTCAAGGCCTTCGAATCCCTCCAGGCCTATCGCCCGACCGCGACCTCGATCCCGCTCCGCACCCGCTTCGCCGAGGAGCCGGACCGCTTTCGCGACTTCTCGCTGACCGCCAGCGACATCCTCCTCGACTATTCCAAGAATCTCGTCGACGCCCCGGCGATGCGGCTCCTTGTCGGGCTCGCCGAGGCGGCCGAGGTCGAGAAGCATCGCGCTGCCATGTTCGCCGGCGAGGCGATCAACCGTACTGAGAACCGGCCGGTCCTCCACGTCGCGCTGCGCGCCGCTGCGGACGAGACCTACCGGGTCGACGGCGTCAACGTCGTGCCGGAAGTCCAGGACGTGCTGGGGCGGATGGCGGCTTTCGCCGACGGCATCCGCTCCGGCGCGCTTGCCGGCGCCGGCGGGCCGATCACTGATGTCGTCAATATTGGCATTGGCGGATCCGATCTCGGCCCGGCGATGGCGACGCTGGCGCTCCACGCCTTCCATGACGGGCCGCGCTGCCACTTCGTTTCCAACGTCGACGGCTCGCACATCCGCGACACGCTTGCCACCCTCGATCCCGGCCGCACGCTCTTCCTCGTCGCCTCGAAAACCTTCACCACCATCGAGACCATGACCAACGCGGCCACGGCGCGGCGCTGGATCGTCGACGGGCTGGGCGAGGGGGCGGTGCCGTCGCACTTCGCCGCCATGTCGACCGCCCTCGACAAGGTCGATGCCTTCGGGATCCAGCGCGACCGCGTCTTCGGCTTCTGGGACTGGGTCGGCGGGCGCTACTCGATCTGGTCGGCGATTGGCCTGTCGCTGATGGTAGCCATCGGCCCGGAGCGGTTCCGCGAATTCCTCGCCGGTGCCCGGTCGATGGACGATCATTTCCGCGCCGCGCCGCTCGACCGCAACATGCCGGTGATCCTCGCCCTCATCGGCGTCTGGTACCGCAACATCCTCGGCTTGCCGCTCTACGCCGTGCTGCCCTACGACCAGCGCCTCGCCCGCCTGCCGGCCTATCTCCAGCAGCTCGACATGGAGAGCAACGGCAAGCGGGTGCGGATGGGCGGCGCCGCGGTGATGGGCTCAACCGGCCCGGTGGTGTTCGGCGAACCGGGCACCAACGGTCAGCACGCGTTCTACCAGCTCCTCCACCAGGGCACCGACGTCATCCCCTGCGACTTCCTCGTCGCCGCCCGCTCGGACCTTGCCGAGGACGAGCACCAGATGCTGCTCCTCGCCAACTGCCTCGCCCAGAGCGAGGCGCTGATGCGCGGCAAGACCCTCGCTGAGGTCAAGACCGAGATGGCCGCCGCCGGGCGCTCGCCGCGCGACATAGAGGCGATTGCGCCACACCGCGTCTTCCCCGGTAACCGGCCGTCGAACACGCTCCTCTACCGGCGCCTCGATCCTGCCACCCTCGGCAAGCTTATCGCCCTCTACGAGCACAAGATCTTCGTGCAGGGGGTAATCTGGGGGATCAACTCCTTCGACCAGTGGGGGGTGGAGCTCGGCAAGACCCTCGCCATGCAGCTCCTGCCCATGGTCGAGGGCAAGGCGGAGCCGAAGGACAAGGATTCCTCGACCGCGGGGCTGATTGCCGCCGTCCGCTCCCTCCGCGATTTCTGAGGCGCCCCGCAAAAGGCCAAGGAAATCACCCCATGGGGCGTGTCAGGCCCGTCGAAAGACGCTAGATTCGCTGCGAATCCGGCGCGGTTGCGTTCGGCGGTGCGATCTGGTTTGCATTTCACCTAGCCGTGCGACCTCCCGCCGTCCGGCGCTCCGTTTCTGCCTCAGAAGGCGGCCAGCTCAGGCCGAATCCAGATGAATGTTTCTGCCCCTTTGAAGTTCGGCATGGGTGCGCCGGTCCGGCGCAAGGAAGACAAGGCGCTCCTGATGGGCGCCGGCCGCTTCACCGACGACTACACTCCGGAGGGGACGCTGCGCGCCGTGGTGCTCCGCTCCTCGGTCGCCCACGCCAAGTTCACGCTCGGCAGCCTCGCTGCGGCCAAGGCGATTCCCGGCGTCCGGCTGATCATCACCGGCGAGCATACGAAGCCCCTCGGCGGGCTGCCCTGCAAGATTCCCACCCACTATCTCGACGGGCGGAAAGCCCCGGTCCCCGAGCACCCGATCCTTGCCCTCGACACGGTACGCCACGTCGGCGATCCCATCGCCTTCGTCGTCGCCGACGACCTGGCTACGGCGCGCATGGCGGTCGAGGCGATCGAGGTCGACTACGAGCCACTCGATGTCGTCGTCGATCTCAAGGCGGCCGTCGCGCCCGGCGCGCCCCTCGTCTATCCCGACCACGGCACCAATGTCGCCTTCGAGGCAAAGCAAGGCGACAAGGACGCCACCGACGAAGCCTTCGCCAAGGCCGCCAGCATTTCGCGCGTCGAGGTCGTCAACAACCGCCTTGTCGCCAACTACATGGAGACGCGCGGCGTCGTCGCCGAATTCGATGCCGAGACCGGCCGCTTCACGCTCACCATGGGCACCCAGGGCGGCCATGGCATGCGCGACGTCATCGCCAAGAACGTCCTCAAGATCGATCCGCACCTCATCCGCGTCATCACGCCGGATGTCGGCGGCGGCTTCGGCACAAAATCCTTCCCCCATGCCGAGTACCCGCTCGCCGCCATCGCCGCCAAGCAGCTCGGCAAGCCGGTCAAGTGGATCGGCGATCGATCCGAGCACTTCCTCATCGATGCCCATGGCCGCGACAACGTCGCCATCGCCGAGATGGCGATGGACAAGGACGGAAAATTCCTCGCCATGCGCGTCGATCTTCTCGCCGGCATGGGCGCCTACCTATCCATGTATGCGCCGTTCATTCCCGCCGGCGGCCTCACTATGGCGACCGGCGTCTACGACATCCCGATCCTCTGGGCTTGGTGCCGCGGCGTCTATACGAACACCGTCCCGGTCGATGCCTATCGCGGTGCCGGCCGCCCCGAGGCGGCCTATCTCATTGAGCGCCTCGTCGAGGTCTGCGCGCGCGACACCGGCCTCGGCCCGATCGAAATCCGCCGGCGGAATTTCATCCGTCCGGAGCAGATGCCCTACCGCACGCAAGGCGGCCGCCTCTACGACAGCGGCGAGTTCGCCGGCCGCATCGACCGCGCCCTCGCCAACGCCGACTGGAAGGGCTTCGACGCCCGCGCCGCGGCGGCTAAAGCCGGCGGCAAGATCCGCGGCATCGGCATCGCCACCTATGTCGAGGCCTGC
>JBDTLN010000339.1:0-3413 GCA_039934795.1 Bauldia sp.
CTCCGTGCTTCCGGTCCGAGGCGGGGGCGGCGGGGAAGGATACGCGGGGGATGTTGCGGCAGCATCAGTTCGACAAGGTCGAACTGGTGTCGATCACGACGCCCGAGGCGTCACGCGATGAACATGAGCGCATGCTCACCTGCGCCGAGGAAGTGCTGAAGCGGCTCGACGTCCACTATCGCGTCATGACGCTCGCGACCGGCGACACGGGTTTTGGCTCGCAGAAAACTTACGACATCGAGGTTTGGCTGCCGGGGCAGGGGGCTTATCGCGAAATCTCGTCCTGCTCGGCCTGCGGCGACTTTCAGGCGCGGCGGATGCAGGCGCGCTACCGGCCCGAGGGCGGCAAGGGCACGCGGCTGGTCCACACCCTCAACGGCTCCGGCGTCGCGGTCGGCCGGGCGCTGATCGCCGTGATGGAGAACTACCAGAACCCGGACGGCTCCATCACGGTGCCCGACGCACTGAAACCCTATATGGGCGGTGTGGGGCGGGTCGGTTAGCCAACGCAATCGAAGCATCCAACAGCACGGCAAACATGCGCATTCTTCTGACCAACGATGACGGCATTCATGCGCCCGGCCTCGCGGCCCTGGAGCGGATCGCCGCGACGCTTTCCGACGATGTCTGGGTGTGTGCGCCGGAGACCGACCAGAGCGGCCTGTCGCATTCGCTGTCGCTCAACGATCCGCTGCGCCTTCGCGAGATTTCGGAGAAGCGTTTTGCCCTCCGCGGCACGCCGAGCGACTGCGTCATCATGGGCGTCCGCAGGCTGCTCGCCGACCGCAAGCCGGACCTCATCCTCTCCGGCGTCAATTCCGGCCAGAACGCGGCGGACGACGTCACCTATTCCGGGACGATCGCCGGCGCCATCGAAGGGACGCTCCTCGGCGTGCCCTCGATCGCCCTCAGCCAAGCCTACAACTATGCCGGCGACGGGCGCCGCGACGTGCCGTGGGAGACCGCCGAGACCCACGCGCCGGCGTTGATCAAGAAGCTCATCGGCTTCGGCTTCCCCGCCGAGGTGCTCTACAACATCAACTTCCCGAACAAGCGGCCCGACGAGATCGCGGGCGTAATGGTCGCCAGCCAGGGCAAGCTCGCCCACCGGCTTCACATCGACGAACGCCGCGACGGCCGGGGCAATCCGTATTTCTGGGTCGCCTATCGTCCGGCGCCGCGCTCGAGCCAGCCGGGCACGGATCTCGAGGCCCTCGACACCGGCAAGATCGCCGTGACCGCCCTTCGCCTCGACATGACGGCGCACGACCTCAGCGATCCGCTCCGGCACCACCTCGATCGAAACTAGAGCCGGGCCATGACAGCCACCGCCAGATCGGAAAAGCGTGGCGAGGAGATCATGGATCTTCTGCTGCGCCTGCGGCGCGCCGGCATCACCGACCAGCGTCTCGTCGCCGCCATCGAATCCGTGCCGCGCGAACTGTTCGTGCCAGCCGAAAGCCGCGGCGCGGCCTATGCCGAGCGGGCCTTGCCCATCGATTGCGGCCAGACGATCAGCGCGCCGGTCATCGTCGGCATGATGACCGCGGCCATCCATCCCAGCGACCGCGACCGGGTGCTCGAAGTCGGCACCGGTTCCGGCTATCAGACGGCGGTGCTGGCGCGGCTGGCGCGGCGCGTCTTCACCATCGATCGCTTCCGAACGCTCGTCGCGGCCGCCGAGTCCCGATTCAAGACACTCCGGCACTCCAACATAACCACGCTTGTCGGCGACGGCACCAGGGGATGGCCCGAGCAGGCTCCGTTCGACGCCATCGTCGTCACGGCCGCCGGCGAAAGCGTGCCGGAGGCGCTCCTCGAGCAACTGCGGATCGGCGGAACGATGGTGATCCCCGTCGGCCCCGAGGATGGCGTCCAGCGCCTCTTGAAGATTGTGCGGACTGAGACCGGCGCTGAAGAGACCGTTCTCGCCGATGTCCGTTTTGTGCCGCTGATTCCCGGCAAAGCCGCCCATCTCTGAGCCCCGGCGGACGCGGAAAACGCAAACCGCTGCACCCGCTTAAAGCTTTGTCAACGTTACCGCTGCTACGTTGCACCAGTGCAAAGTTTGTAGCGCGAGTACCAGTATGCGTAACCGAATTTTCGGCGCCCGTTCGCGGGTGCTCTCCCAAGCCGCATTGATCGCACTCCTGGCCGGCGCCACCGCCGCCTGCAGCGGCGGGGAGCGAAAGGGCCTCTTCTCCGGCATCACCGGGTCCACCGACAACCAGCGCGATATTATCAGCAGTGCCGAGCAGCCCATGCCGCCGCCTGCCGACAGCGCGCCCATGGCAGGGGTCGACCGCGCCGACCTGCCCGCACCGGTTGCCACCTCCGCTACGGCGTCCCGTCCAACGAGATCGCGATCGCCAACAAGATTTCCAGCCCGGCGCAACTGGTCCCGGGCAAGGTGATCGTCATTCCGGTCAAGGTCGCCGACTACAGCCAGCCGGCTGCGCCCAAGCCGGTCGCCTATGCCGAACCGTCGGCGCCAATAGCCGAGCGCCCTGCATCGAAGAAGTCCGGCGCAGCGACCCACAAGGTCGCGTCGGGCGATACGCTCTACAGCATCGCGCGCACCTATGGCGTCAAGCCGAGTACCATCGTTGCGGCGAATGGGCTTGCCTCGCCGCAGGCAATTCGTATCGGCCAAAGCCTCAAGATTCCAGGCAACGGTCAGGCGGTTGCCGAAAAGGCTCAGGCGCCGCAGCAGGTTGCCAAGGCCGAGGTCATGTCGACCAACAATCCGAAGGCGTTCGGCGGCACCAAGATCCTCGGCACGCTACCCGCCAACGGTGCCGTGAAGGCCGTGGCGTCTGCCAATGAGCCCGTCGCGACCATTGCCGTCGCCCGAACGGACGCGGCGAATGTGCCCGAAGCGCCGGCGATGCCGAGCGTTCCGGTGCAGCGCCAGGCGCCGTCGTTCGACGACGCCAACGCCGCGGTCGACCAGGCCTCCGAGCCGCCCTCGACCAATGGCACGAGTTTCCGCTGGCCCGTGCGCGGCCGCATCATCTCCGGCTTCGGCGCCAAGCCGAGCGGCGAGAAGAACGACGGCATCAACCTGGCGGTCCCGGAAGGCACCTCCGTCAAAGCCGCCGAGGCCGGCACCGTGATCTACGCCGGCAATGAACTCGAAGGCTACGGAAACCTGGTTCTCGTCCGCCATGCCGGCGGCTGGGTATCGGCCTACGCCCACAACAGCGCCATCAAGGTGAAGCGTGGCGATCTGGTTCGCCGGGGCCAGACCGTGGCGACGGCCGGCGCCAGCGGCTCGGTCAACTCGCCGCAGGTTCACTTCGAATTGCGCAAGGGCGCCAAGCCGGTCAACCCGCTCGACTATCTCGCCGGAACCTGACCGGAACCTCCCCGACCGAACTTGATCAGGCCTGACCTCCAAGAAACGGACTGAT
>JBDTLN010000340.1:0-3407 GCA_039934795.1 Bauldia sp.
GAGTTGAGCGCGATTCCATGGCGAGCGGCGAGCGCCTGCGGGCTGGCGATGCCGGGTATCACCTCGCACGCGACCGTCGTGCCCGTGTCCTCATTGAGCCGCTCGACGATCCGGAGCGTACTGTCGTAGAGGGACGGGTCGCCCCAGACGAGGAGTGCGACCGAAGCCCCCTCCTCCGTGTGCTCGGCGAGAAGACGGGCATAGGTGGCGGCAACCGCCGCGTGCCACTCATCGACGCCCTTGCGGTAGGACGGCTCGCCGGCGTCGCGGACGGGCAGGTCGAATTCGATGAGCCTGGTGGCGGCGTTGGTCAGATAGCGCGCACATATCTCGCGGCGAAGTTCGGCCAGGCCGTTCTTGTCGGCGCCCTTACGCGGGATGAAGACGGCGTCGACCCGGTTGAGCGCGTTGATCGCCTGGATCGTGACGTGCTCCGGATTGCCGGTGCCAATGCCAATGATGACAAGGCGGCGCATAGCTCAACCCTTGGCGATGGCGTGGAAGTAGGTGCCGGCCACCTGGCCACGGCGCCCACCCGACGGGCCAAGACTGCGACCCAGGCCGTCAAAGAGGTCGGCGAGCGGTTCATCGGAACCGGCCTCCACCGTGCGCGAATAATGGAACTCATGCCCGCGGATGGCCGCGCCAGCGCGGCCGATCGGACAATCATCGCGGAGCGTCGCCTCACGGTAGCCGAGATTCATCCTGCGCTTTGCATAGCTGGTCACATGTCCGAGAAGCCCGGTCATCGCATGCATGACGCCTTCGGCATCCTCAATCGCCTTACCCAGAACCATGAAGCCGCCGCACTCGCCATGCACCGGCCTGCCGGCAGCGAAGCGCACGAGGCCGTCCTTGAAGGAGCGGGCGGCGGCAAGCCTGCCGGCGTGGAGTTCCGGATAGCCGCCGGGCAGCCAGCATACATCGCAGGAAACGTCGGGGGCCTCGTCAGCGAGCGGCGAGAACGGCACCAGCTCCGCCCCCGCCTCCCGCCAGTGACGGACGACATGCGGATAGACAAAGCTGAATGCGGTATCCGAGGCAACGGCGATGCGCTGACCGGGCGGCGCCAGCGCCTCCGCGGCCGAGCCGTCGGCGGGGTCAAAAGGCGCCGCGATACGCAAGACCGCGTCGAGGTCTACTGAGCGCTCCATTGTGTCGGCGAGGCGCTCGATAAAGGCTTCGAGGGCGGCGTGCTCGCTTGCCTGGACGAGGCCGAGATGACGTTCAGGCAATGCCATGTCGGCATTCCGGTACACCGCACCGACCACCGGGATGCCGATGCCATCGATCGCCTCCCGCGCCATCCGCTCATGCCGCTCGCTGGCGACCTGATTGAGGACAACGCCACCGATCCTCACGCCGGAATCGAACGTGGCAAGGCCCTTGGCGACGGCCGCGGCCGTCTGCGACTGGCCCGAAATATCGAGGACAAGGAGCGTCGGTAGCCCATAGCGGCGCGCAAGGTCCGCCGCGGCGCCGGAGCGGCCCGGGACGGAGGCGATGCCGTCGAAGAGGCCCATGGCGCTTTCGACGAGGATCATATCCATGCCCGCCGCTTGTCCACAGGCGAGATGGTCGAGAAGACCGGGCGCCATTGCCCAACTGTCGAGGTTGACGCCGGGATGCCCGGTGGCGGCGGCGTGAAATCCGGGATCGATGTAGTCGGGACCGGATTTCGCGCCGGCCACCGCAAACCCGCGCCGTTTCAGGGCCCGCATCAGGCCGATTGTGACGCTGGTCTTTCCGGAGCCGGACCGCGGCGCGCCGACGATGAGGCCGCGTGCGCTCATGGCGAGGCGGCGGCGAGATCGCGGAGCGTCTGGCGCATCGCGACGATCGCGCCGACGACGATGATCGCGGGCGAGCCAATGCCGGCGTTGGTCGCCTCGGCCGCGATTGTGCCGAGGTCTCCGACCAGCAAGCGCTCGTCAGGGGTCGTCGCCGCCATGACGACCGCAGTCGGCATATTCGGCGGCAATCCTCCGGCAACCAGGGAGGAGGCGATCCCCGCGAGGTTGTTGAGGCCCATGTAGATCACGATCGGCTGGCCGGTCCTGGCGAGGGCCGCCCAGTCCAGATCATCGGCGGCGCCGACGGCGTGGCCGGTGGCGAGGATGATGGCCTTGTTAATACCGCGCACCGTCGCGGGGATGCCGACATGAGCAAGGGCGCCGAGACCCGCGGTCACCGCCGGGAGGAAGCGGAATGGCACCCCCGCCTCGGCAAGCGCCAGGGCCTCCTCGCCGCCGCGACTGAAGATGTTGGGGTCGCCGCCTTTTAGCCTGAGAACGCGCTTGCCCTCGCCGGCGAGACGGAGAAGGAGACGGTTGATGTCATCCTGCGTGGTCGAGGGGTGGCCGGCGCGCTTGCCGACGAAGTGCGTCTCGGCCCCGTCGGCAGCCTGCAACACCGCCGGATCAACCAGCGCGTCGTAAACGACTGCGTCGGCAACAGCGATGGCGGCGACGACGTCGAGCGTCAGGCAACCGAGACCGCCGGGGCCGGCGCCGGCAAGCCAGACATGGCCGGCCTCGAACAGCGGCTGGCGGAGCCCGAGGCGGGCGACGGCTTGCTCGAGGCTCATCCCGGGCTCCGCCCCCGGAAGCGCCGTTGATAGGCGGCGTTGTAGAGCGCGCTCTCGGAAAAATCCTCGGCACCAAGGCCGGGGCCGACAAAGATCAGCGCCGTGCGGTCGATCGGGCTTTCAGCCATGGCCGCAACAATTGTGCCGAGCGTCCCCCGAACAATGCGCTCGTCGGGCCATGAGGCACGGGCGATAATGGCCACCGGACAGTCCGGGCCATAGAGGGGCACTAGCTCCGCGGCGACGCGGTCGAGGGACTGGATGGCGAGGTGGATCGCGAGCGTCGCGCCCGTCCGGCCAAACGCCGCCAGCGTCTCCCCTTGCGGCATCGCCGACGCGCGACCGGAAATTCGGGTCAGGACGACACTTTGCGATATTTCGGGGATCGTCAGCTCGCGACCGAGGGCAGCGGCGGCGGCGGCAAAGGCCGGCACGCCGGGCGTAAGCGTGTAACGAATGCCGAGCCGGTCGAGACGCCGCATCTGCTCGGCAACGGCGCTCCAGATCGACAGGTCGCCGGAATGCAGCCGGGCAACGTCAAGTCCCGCCGCGTGCGCCGCGACGAACTCGGCCTCGATCTCATCCAGTGACAACGGCGCGGTATCGACGATGCGAGCGTCGACGGGGCACCAGGCGAGCACCTCGGGCGGCACGATCGAGCCGGCATAGAGGCACACCGGGCAGGACGCGACGCGATCGCGCCCGCGGACGGTGATCAGGTCTGCCGCACCAGGCCCGGCGCCGATGAAGTGGACGGTCATGGCTTGACCCACGACCATTGTGTGACCGGCATCGCCGACCGCCATCCCGTCATCGATCC
>JBDTLN010000341.1:0-3401 GCA_039934795.1 Bauldia sp.
ATCATCGCGTCATCATCGGCGCCAGCATCGGCATCGCGGTTTCGCCCCACGACGGCGCCGACTCGGCGACGCTCTTCAAGAACGCCGACCTCGCCCTCTACCGCGCCAAGGGCGAAGGCCGCAGCACGTTTCATTTCTTCGAGCCCGGCATGGACGCTGCCCTGCAGGAGCGGCGCAACATCGAGGTGGGCCTTCGCCACGCCCTCGCCAATGGCGACCTGCGCCTCGTCTTCCAGCCACTTCTCAGCCTCACCGACGGCCGCGTCTGCGGCCTCGAGGCGCTGCTGCGCTGGTACCATCCCGAGCGCGGCACCATCACCCCCGACGCCTTCGTTCCCGTCGCCGAGGAGACCGGCCTTATCGTTCCGATCGGCGAATGGGTGCTCCGCCAGGCCTGCGCCGCGGCGAGCGCCTGGCCCGACGATGTCCGTGTCACCGTGAATCTTTCGCCGGTGCAGTTCAAGAACCGGCACCTCGTAGATCATGTCAGGGACGCCCTCGCCGCCGCTGCCCTCGCCCCCGGTCGGCTCGAGCTTGAAGTCACCGAAACCCTGCTGATCGGCGACAACCAGGCGACCCTTCGCACCCTCCATCAGTTGCGGGAGATCGGCGTCAAGATCTCCATGGACGATTTCGGCACCGGCTATTCGTCCCTCAACTACCTGCGCGTCTTCCCCTTCGACAAGATCAAGATCGACCGCACCTTCGTGCATGAGCTTTCGACCGCCGCCGGCGACGGCCTTGCCATCGTCAAGGCCGTCATCGGTCTCGGCCGCAGCCTCGGCATCTCGACCGCGGCCGAGGGTGTCGAGACCGAGGCCGAGCTCGATCTCGTCCGGGCGCAGGGTTGCAGCGAGGTTCAGGGCTTCTTCCTCAGCCCGCCGCTGCCCGCCGCCGCCGTCAGCCGGCTCTTTGCCGGGGGCCAGGGCTTCGCCAGCATGGCGACCAATCTGAAGGCTTCCTGACGCCGACGTTCCGCCGCGACAGCGCCCGTATGGAATCACACGGCGCCGATGCGACAACCGCCCTGGCCGGCGCGCCGAAATAGGTTGAAATTCCCGGTCGGCTGAAGCGTTATGCGCTGGCTCCCGTTCGCCTGCCGGCAAGAAGGTCGCCTTGGCCTATCGCTTCCGCCACGTTTTCGTCATCAGTTACGGCCGCTCGGGATCAACCGTGCTCAACGGCCTCCTCAATGCCCTCCCCGGTACCTGCGTCCGGGGTGAGAATTTCGGATCGTTTGTCCATCTCTTCCGCGCCATCCGTGCCGCCGAACTGAGCCGCACCCGCTTCGGCCGGCCCGGCTCGTCGAGCCCCACAAGCCCGTGGTACGGCGCCGCCGGGATCAATGGCGCCGCCTTTGGCAAGGCCGTGATCGACAGCTTCATCCGCGACGTCCTGGCGCCGCCGGCCGACGCCGAGCTGATCGGCTTCAAGGAGATCCGCTACACCCGCGGTCAATTCAGCGACGATGAGTTTGAGGACTTCCTCAAATTCGTCGAGGGGGCCTTCGATCGGCCTTGCTTCATCTTCAGCGTGCGCAGGCCCGGCGAAGTGGCGAAAAGCGCCTGGTGGGCCGGCGATCCCTTTGCCCGTTCCGAGATTGCCTCCCTCAACAAGCGGTTCAGGTCTGCGGCAGAGCGGCGGCCGGCCAACGCCTACGTGTTCGAGTACGACTATATTCGCAAGGCACCCGATTCCCTTCACGACCTTCACGGGTTCCTCGGAGCATCCTTCGATGCGCAGCGCGTCAAGGCCGTGCTCGCTTTGCCGCATGCCCTGATCGGGCACGCGCCAGTCATCCGGCGCGTCGCCGGCCTGCCGCGCCGGGTGGCGCGCTCGTTGGGCCGTCGCCTGCTGCGCTACGCCTTCCCAAATCGGGCGGATGCGTAGCCACTACTCGGGCAGCCCCGCCAGCCGCAGCCCTTCGAGGTAGCGCGCGAGAAGCTTCGGCTCGATGAAATGCAGCGCGTCCCCGACCTGGGTGACGGTGAGACCCGGCCGCACCTCCAGCAATTTGGCGACCACGCCCCTGGCACGCTCGATCTGTCCGGCATGGGCCAGAAAGGTCGCAAGGTCGCGATAGGCCCAGGTCATGCCGGGCTTCTCCCGCATCGCCCGCTCCGTCCAGCCTACCGCCTCGGCCGGGCGGCCCTCGGCGAAATTGCAGAGGCCAATGCCGATGTAGGAGTTGAAGCTAAGCGGATCGAGCGGGCTCAGGCGGATCGCCTTCTCGAAGCAGCCAATCCCCTCCGCCCCATTGCCCCGATAGACGCTGAGGAAGCCGCGCCGCGTCCACCCCCAGGCAAGGTTCGGATCGAGCGACAGCGCGCGGTCGACGAAATGCTCGGCGCGGTCAAGATCGCCCTGGAGCAGCATCACGGCCGTGGCTAGGGCGCTGAGCGCCGTCGGATCGTCGCCGACCGTCGTCGCTGCCTGCTCGATAAGCCGCGCCCCCGCCGCCCGTTCAGCGGCGATGTCCGATGTCCACGAATAGACGACATGCTGGGCCCGCGCCCAGGCCGCCACCGCCGTCGCGCGGGCGTAGGACGGATCCAACTCCATCGCCCGTTCGAGAAGCGCGATCGCCTCGACATTCTCCTCGCGCCGATGCGCCCACAAATGCGGCATCGCCTGGAGGACCAGATCGTAGGCTTGCAGATTCTCCGGACGCCGTCGTTTGGCGAGCGCGATCTCGGCCGAGCGGATCGACGGGTGCAGCGCTCCGGCGACGCGCTCGGCAATCTGGTCCTCGAAGTCGAAGAGATTACCGAGCGCGCCGTCATAGCGGTCCGCCCAGATGTGCGCGCCGGTCTCCGCGTCGATGAGCTGCGCCGTCACCCGTACCCGGTCGCCGGCCTTGCGAAGGCTGCCTTCAAGCACGTAGCGGACGTTCAGCTCGCGCGCGATGTCGCGCACGTCGACGGCCCTGCCCTTGTAGGCATAGGAGGAGTTGCGCGCGATCACGGTGAAATCGCGCACCTGGCTGAGTGTCGCGGTGATCTCCTCGACGATGCCGTCGACGAGCCCGTCTGCGCCGGGATCCCCCGACATGTTGTCGAAGGCCAGCACCGCGATCGAGGGCGGCCCGCCGCCGGGTGCGATCGGTGTCGGCGTCGGCGGTGGCACCGGGGGCGGCGTCGCGGCCGAGAAAAGTGGCCGCGTGCCGAATGCCGGCGCGGCTGCGGCCGGCTCTTTCGACGCCTCCCCGGGCGTCCACAGCCAGATCTCGAACTCCTGGTCCATGCCCTTCAGCTGGACCCACTCGGTCCGGTCGAAGCGGGCAGCCAGTGTCTTGACCAGTTGCCATCGCACCGAATGAGTGATGGCGACGCCGCCGGGTGGCGCCGCCTGCTGCAAACGGACGACGAAACCCACCGCCGCGCCGAAGCGGTCGGTGCCCT
>JBDTLN010000342.1:0-3395 GCA_039934795.1 Bauldia sp.
ACGAAGTCGCGGACGAATTCCTCGCGGAGATCCTCGATATGAATTTCCTTGATTCCGAGCATCTCCGCCTTGCGCCGGGCAGGCTCCAGTTCCTCGCCCTGGCCGAGATCGGCGGTAAACGTCACCACCTCGGCGCCATAGGCGCTCTGCAACCATTTGAGGATGATCGAGGTGTCGAGCCCGCCGGAATAGGCAAGCACGACCTTCTTCACGTCCGGCATTTTCGGCGCCTCATCGGAAGATGTCGGGGGGCTTATAGGCTGGCAGCGCGCGACCCGGCAAGCCGGCCCTCTTGGTGATCGGTGGCCCCGCTCTTGCCTCCTCCGCAGCCCGCGGCGAAGGCCCTCGCCGCCACGCCTTCGACCAGGAATGCCGAAAACAGCTCGCCGGAGCGGGACAGAAGTCCCTGCGGCTGCCGCCTCGCAAAGCAGTTGGCGCCGATATTCTTCGGCTTGGAGCCGCGAACGACAAGAAGCGCCGGTTTCTCCAGAAGCGCCGGATCGGGCGGTGGGGCGAAGGCGTAGCGGACGCGGTCGGTGACCTGGACGACCGGCATGTCGCTGTCGCGCAGGTAATAGGCAAGCTCACCGGTGATGGAATAGTCGTCGGTGGCGATCCACGCGGCGCCGCTCTGGTTTGCGAGGTCCCGGGCCGCCTCGGCGAGTTCCGGCCATCCCCGCGACAGGCGGAGGGCGCCGGTTTTTTCGGGCACCAGATCCGCGGGGAGGGCGAGGACGACAAGAACGAGCGCCGAAACGGCGGCGCCGAAAGGCAGGGCGAGGACGCGAAGCCTGGTGAGGAGCAGGCGCGGTGCGACGGCGTTGAGGGATTGCGCGCTGACGGCGGCAATCAGCGCAAGTGTCGGGTAGGCGGGCGCCGGCCAGTTGCTGCTGACTTTCGTCCTGAGGGCATGGACGGCCATGTAGGCGAGGAGTGGCAGGATCGTCGCAGCGAGAAGGCCGACCGGTCGTCGCCAGGACCCCGCGGACTTGAACCATGAGGCGATGGCCCGACCGGCGAAGACGGCGACGAACGGATTGAGAAGGAGGAACAGGGCGAGGGCGAAGACACCGAGGTACTGCGGCTTGAACGTCTCGACCCCCATGCGGCCGAGTTGCTTGGTGAATGTCACCCAGTCGTGTCCCTGGTTCCACAGAAGCATTGGAACCACGTCGGCGAGTGCAACGAGGGCACCGAGCCAGGGCCATGGCGTCCGCAGCCAGCGGCGCATGCCGCTGTCGTAGAAGAGCGCCAGCACCAGGCCGAGGCCGAGAAACAGATTGGTGAGCTTCGAAAGAACGCCAAGGCCGGCGCACGCGCCGACGACAAGCCACCATCCCGGGTGCTGCGTGCGGACGAGAAGCGCGAAGGCGAGGGTGGCCAGTGACCAGAAGAGAACCGACGGCGGGTCGGGCGTGGCGAGCAGACCGCCAACCCCGATGAGAAGGGTGGCGTTGAAAAAGATCACGGCCCTTGCGGCGACGGCACGGTCGAACAGGGCGATGCCGGTGAGGTAGAGGGCGGCGGAGGCGGGTACGAGCGAGACGACCGAGAGAGTACGCAGGCCGAGGGCCGTGTCGCCGAACAGCGCCGTGCTGAGCCGCATCCACCAGGCCACCATCGGCGGATGATCGTAGTAGCTGGCCGAAAGATGACGCGACCAGAGCCAGTAATAGGCTTCGTCGGGAACCAGATTCGCGAACGCCGCGGCGAGGAGATGGGCGGCGACAAATCCGAGAACGACGAGGGATACAAACGTCACGCTCAACCCCTCCGGGCGGTCGGCTTCGGAGGCGGACAAGGCGGCAATTCCCTCTGTGCATGAGCGCTGCCGGCGTGGCCGGGGCGCTTGCGGAGTGTAGGTCGGCAACCGTCGGGGCGGCAACGGCGCTAAGGCTCGCGTCCTGCCTCTCCGAACCGGCGGCGGATGGCGTTGCCGAGGCGGGCAAGCCCCGCCTCTATCCGATCGTTGGCGAGCCAAGCCGGCGGGCTGATGAAGATCAGGCGATACAAGACGGCAATGACCAATCCGGTGAGGCCCCAGGAGAGCAGCACATCGGACAGGAAATGTCCGCCGAAGACGATGCGGTTGAGCGAGAGGGCGATGGCGAAGACGCCGGTGACGAGGAGCGTCGGCAGGCGGAAGTGGCGCGGGACGACCAGGGTGAGCGCCACCAGCCACGCCGCGCTCGACGCCTCGCCGGCAACGAAGGAGCAGTTGCGGATGCAATAGTCGGTGACACGCCAGACATCGACGTAGGGTGCCGTGCCGCCGAAGAAGTCGATCGCCAACGGCCGGGGCCTGCCCCAGTGGTCCTTGAGGATGGCGTTGACGACAAGTCCCGGGCCGAGGGCGAGGCCGGCAAGAAGGAACAGGCTGACATTGGCCGGCACGAGGCTCCGCCGCCACGGCAGGACAATCTTCAGCACGACGCTGAACAGGAGGATGAGCACGACAAGCCACAGGGCGATATCGCCGCTGGCGCGAAGCGCGCGGAGCGCCGGCACCCTGGCGGCGGGAAAGCCGGTGGCGGGATCGTAGAACAAGCTGCTCACCCGCAGATCGACGGCGGGAAAGGCAAGGAAGAAGAGCGAGACGATCAGGCAGAATAGAAGGGCGACAAGGATCGGGTCGCCGACGGCCCTTCGGAGCTTCTGCAGGACGTCTGGTTGCGATGCGGCGTCGGCCACGGCTCGTTTCCCTCGCCGCTCGATGAGTTCGGCGGCAGCGGTCTGGTTAGTCGCGCGTCGCGGGCATGGCAAGCCTCGGGCCGACTTCGGTGCTGACGCCGGACGAGATCGACGTCTGCTCCAAAGACCCGGGATTTCCGGTCGATGCGACGGTGGCCGGTCGCACCGACGCGCTGGTTGCCGTCTATGTCGGGAGCCTGAGCTGGCGGGAAGCGCTGCGGAGCGGGCTCCGCATCAGCGGCGAGGGCGCCTGCCTTCCCCATCTCGAGCGGCGGCTTCGCCTTGACAAGGCGATCGGCCGCGATATGCCCATTGTGCCGGCCAAAACCGAGACGGCAATGACATCTGAAGCCGAAGCAATCCGCTTTTCCACCGGCGCCGAGCTGGTCTCCGCCCTCCTTGATGTGCCGCCGAAGGCGCGCGCTGGTTATGTCCTCGCCCATGGCGCGGGGGCGGGCATGGCGCATCCGTTCCTCGCCGCGGTCGCCTCGGGGCTTGCCGAGCGGGGCATCGCCACGTTCCGCTACCAGTTCCCCTACATGGAACGAAAATCCGGCCGGCCGGATTCGCCGAAAGTCGCCGAGGCGGCGGTGCGGGCCGCCGTTGTCGAAGCCGGCAGGCACCTGAAGAAGCTGCCGCTGATCGCCGGCGGCAAGTCCTTCGGCGGGCGCATGACCTCGCAGGCGCAGGCCGCCGAGCCGCTC
>JBDTLN010000343.1:0-3391 GCA_039934795.1 Bauldia sp.
CCAGGCGGCGCTGGCGCGGCGACGCGATGTGCGCCGCGCCGCGCTGACCGCCGCCGGCTATGGCGTGCTGCCGCCGGAGGGCACGTTCTATCTCTGGGTGCGCTGGCCGCAGGGCGATGCGGCGCGGATGTGGGAGACGCTTGCCGACAGCGATGTGTTTGTCATGCCGGGGAGCGTGCTCAATGCCGAGGGCTGGTTCCGCATCAGCCTGACGGCGTCCGACGCGATGGTCGAGCGGGCGCTGCCGGTGTTCGCCACGGCGGCGGCGGGGGGCAAACGGGGATAGACGCCCCAGCGAGCTTGCGCGACGGGCAATTCCCCGCCACCCTTTGCCGAATCATGCGCGAGATCATTTTCGACACCGAGACGACGGGCCTCGATCCGGTCAAGGGCGACCGGCTCTGCGAGATCGCCTGCATCGAGCTGGTCAACCACATCCCGACCGGCAAGAGCTTTCACCGCCACGTCAACCCGCAGCGCGCCGTCCCGGCGGATGCGACCCGCATCCACGGCCTCACCGACGAGTTCCTGAGGGACAAGCCGCTGTTTTCGGCGGTCGCCGACGAACTTCTCGATTTTGTAGGCGACGCGACGCTGATCGCCCACAACGCCTCCTTTGACATGGCCTTCGTCAACGCCGAACTGGCGCGCCTCGGCAAGGGGCCGATCGGCGACGAGCGGGTGATTGACACGCTGATGCTGGCGCGACGGAAGCACCCGGCCGGCCCGAATTCGCTCGACGCGCTCTGCATGCGCTACGAGATCGACCTCAGCCGCCGGACGAAGCACAGCGCCATCCTCGATTCGGAACTGCTCGCCGAGGTCTATATCGAGCTGATCGGCGGCCGTCAGACCTCGCTGGTGCTCGGCGGCGAGACTGATGTGCAGACTATCGCCGTCGCCCATCACGTGGTCGATGTCGGCGCCCGTCCGGTGCCGCGCCTTTTCGCCATCACGGCGGCCGAGATCGAGGCGCACCGCGCGGCGGTGGCAAGCCTTGGCGCCAACGCGATCTGGGCGAAGTATCTGCCGCGCAACCAGGCCCAGGCAAGCCAGCCGACGGCGTGACGGCCTAGCCGATCAGCTTGCTCACCACTTTCGCCGTGTAGTCGACCATCGGGATGATGCGCGCATAGTTGAGGCGCGTTGGGCCGATGACGCCGAGGATGCCGACGATGCGCTGCTCGGAGTCGCGATAGGGCGCGACGACCAGCGACGAGCCGGACAGCGAGAACAGCTGGTTCTCCGAGCCGATGAAGATGCGGACGCCCTCGGCGGTCTCGGCATGGCCGAGGAGGCGGATGAGTTCGCGCTGCGTCTCGAGATCGTCGAAGAGGAGGCGGATACGCTCGAGGTCGCCGGCGGCGGTGGCGTCGTCGAGGAGGTTGGCGCGACCGCGGACGATCAGCGTCTCGGGCCGTCCCTCGCGCGCCTCGGCCCAGCTGGCGAGGCCGGCGTCGACGAGCCCGGCGGTGAGCCGGTCGAGTTCGGCGCGCGCCGACGTGGCACGCTGCTGGAGGTCGGTGCGGGCCTCCGAGAGCGTCCGCCCGCGGAGATGCGCGTTGAGGTAGTTGCCCGCCTCGATCAGCGCCGACGGCGTCGTGCCGGGGTCGAGGGCAACGATGCGGTTCTCGACCGAACCGTCCTCGCCGACCAGAACGACGAGCGCCCGTGTCGGCTCGAGGCGGATGAACTCGATGTGCTTGAGGCGTACGTCGGCCTTGTTGGCGAGCACCACGCCGGCGCCGCGCGACAGGCCGGACAACGCCTGGCTCGCTTCGGCGAGCACGTCGTCGATGTTGCGCGTCGCGTCGCTTGCCTTGATGCGCGCCTCGATCTGGCGGCGCTCGTCGGCGGTGAGATCGCCGATCTCGAGGAGCGCGTCGACGAAGAAGCGAAGGCCGGCTTCGGTGGGCAGTCGCCCGGCCGAGGTGTGCGGCGCGTAGATCAGGCCGAGATGCTCGAGGTCGGCCATGACGTTGCGCACCGAGGCCGGCGACAGGGCGATGGGCAGGATGCGGGCGATGTTGCGCGAGCCGACCGGCTCGCCGGTCTCGAGGTACTGGTCGACGATGCGCTTGAAGATCTCGCGCGACCGCCGGTCGAGGCCGGCAAGCGCCGAGGCGTTGGTATCGCCGGCCGGCTTGCCGGGGGAGAAGGGAGGTTGCGCGGTCACTCTTTCAGGTCCTGTCGCCCCCATCATAAGTGTCGGTTTTTAAGCCTGCTTTCAAGCGGGGCTTTACGGGCAGGTTTTGCGACGATACCAAGCGCCATGAACTTGACCGAAAAAACCGCTCCGCGGCCATCGAAACGCGCCCCCGCCGACATGCGCGCCGTCAGCCTCGAACGCGGCATCGCCAAGCATGCCGAGGGCTCCTGCCTCGTCCGCTACGGCGACACCCATGTGCTGTGCATGGCGAGCCTCGACGAGAAGGTGCCGCCCTGGCTCAGGAACGGCGGTAAGGGCTGGGTGACGGCCGAGTACGGCATGCTGCCGCGCGCCACCACCGAGCGTACCCGCCGCGAGGCCTCGGCCGGCAAGCAGTCGGGACGGACGCTGGAAATCCAGCGCCTGATCGGCCGGTCGCTGCGCGCCGTCGTCGACCTCGCCGGCCTCGGCGAGCGCCAGATCATGATCGACTGCGACGTCATCCAGGCCGATGGCGGCACGCGCACCGCTTCGATCACCGGCGCCTGGGTGGCGCTCCGCGACTGCATCGAATGGATGCGCAGCCGCGACATGATCCAGAAGCCGGTGCTGCGCGATCACGTCGCCGCGGTGTCGGCCGGCATCTTCCGCGGCACGCCCGTCCTCGACCTCGACTACGCCGAGGATGTCGAGGCTGAGACCGACGCCAATTTCGTCATGACCGGATCGGGCGGCATCGTCGAGATCCAGGGCACTGCCGAGGGCGCGCCGTTCAGCGAGGAGGAGTTCGCCCGGCTGATGGCGCTCGCCCGTGGCGGCATCCAGAGCCTCATCGAATTGCAAAAGCTCGCCATCCTGTGACGGGGCGCTTGGCACACGGCGACACGCTGGTGGTGGCGACCCACAACAAGGGCAAGCTCCGCGAGATCGAGGATTTGGTCCGCCCGTTCGGCTTGCAGGTGGTTTCGGCCGGCGCGCTTGGCCTGCCGGAGCCGGAAGAGACCGGCGACACGTTCGAGGCCAACGCCGAACTGAAGGCGGTTGCGGCGGCGAAAGCTTCGGGCCAGCCGGCGCTGGCCGATGATTCCGGCCTTGCGGTCGATGCGCTGGGCGGCGAGCCCGGCATCTATTCGGCGCGCTGGGCGGGGCCGACCAAGGATTTCTCCATCGCCATGCAGCGCATCGAGAATCTGCTCGAGACCCAGGGCGCGACAACGCCCGAGCGGCGCACGGCGCGCTGTG
>JBDTLN010000344.1:0-3391 GCA_039934795.1 Bauldia sp.
ATGTCGTGGCGCCGTCCGGTTCGTGCGGCGGGCACCTCCACAAGCACTACCCGGAACTCTTCAAGGGCGATGCGGCGTGGGAGACGCGAGCCGAACGGTTCGCGGCGAAGTCGCACGAACTGATCAGCTTCCTCACCGATGTTCGCGGGATGCGGAAGGTCGATGCCCGGTTCACCGGCACGGTCACCTATCACGATTCCTGCTCGGGCCTACGCGAACTCGGCGTTCACGATCAGCCGCGGCGACTGCTGAAGTCGGTCGAAGGGCTGACGCTGAACGAGCTTAAGGACGCCGATGTCTGCTGCGGCTTCGGCGGCACGTTCTGCGTCAAATATCCCGACATCTCGAACGCCATCGTCGAGCGGAAGACCGCGGCAATCGCGGCAAGCGGGGCGACGACGCTGCTCGCTGGCGATGTCGGCTGCCTCATGAATATGGCCGGCAAGCTGCAGCGCCAGAAGATACCGGTGGCGGTCCGCCATGTCGCCGAGGTACTGGCCGGCATGACCGAGAAGCCGCCGATCGGCGAGAGCGGCTGACCAGGATGGAGATCGCCTCCCCCGCCTTCAAGGAAAATGCCAAGCGCGCGCTGGACAATGCCGTGCTGCAGAAATCGCTGCAGTACGCCAAGCCGCGATTCCTCGAAAAGCGAGCTAAGGCGGTCGAGGCCCTGCCGGAGTTCGAGGCGCTGCGGGATAGCGGCCGCGACATCAAGAACCATACCCTCGCCCATCTCGATCTCTATCTCGACGCTTACGAAGACAAGGTGCGCGGCGCCGGCGGCAAAGTGCACTATGCCGAGACCGCGGCCGAGGCGCGCGACCTGATCCTCGACATCTGCCAGAAGGCGGGGGCGAAGCGGGTCACCAAGGGCAAGTCGATGGTGGCCGAAGAGATCGGCCTCAACGAGCACCTCGAGGCGAACGGCATCGCGCCGATCGAGACCGATCTCGGCGAATACATCATCCAGATCCGCCACGAGCCGCCGAGCCACATCATCGCGCCGGCGGTGCATCTCAACAAATCTCAGATCGAGGCGGATTTCCGCCGCGTCCACACCGACCTGCCGGCGGGGCGCGACCTCTCCGAGGCGACCGCGCTCCTCGCCGAGGCGCGAGGCGTCCTCCGCGAGCGGTTCCTCGATGCCGATGTCGGCATCACCGGCGCCAATTTCCTGATCGCCGAGACCGGCTCGTCGGTGATCGTGACCAACGAGGGCAATGGCGACCTGACGCAGATCCTGCCGCGGATCCACGTCGTGCTGGCGACGATCGAGAAGATCATGCCGACGCTCGAAGACGTCAGCCAGCTCCTGCGCCTGCTGGCCCGTTCGGCCACCGGGCAGGACATGTCGGTCTACACGACCTTTTCGACCGGGCCCCGCCGGCCGGGTGATCCTGACGGGCCGGACGAATATCATGTCGTCATCCTCGACAATGGCCGCTCGTCGATGCTCGGCTCCGACTTCGAGGAGATGCTGCGCTGCATCCGCTGCGGCGCCTGCATGAACCACTGCCCGGTCTACCAGGAGGTCGGCGGGCACGCCTATGGCTGGGTCTATCCGGGGCCGATGGGAGCGGTGCTCACGCCGACGCTCGTCGGCATCGACAAGGCGGGGCACCTGCCCAACGCCTCGACTTTCTGCGGGCGCTGCGAGTCGGTCTGCCCGATGAAGATTCCGCTGCCCAACATGATGCGCCACTGGCGCGAACGGGAGTTCGAAAAGCACCTGTCGCCGGCGACGGTCAGGACCGGCATCGGCTTCTGGGCATTCTTCGCCAAGCGCCCGCGCCTCTACAAATTCGTCACCGGTCTAGCGATGCGGGCGCTCGGTGCCGCCGGTCGCGGCAAGGGCCGCTTCCGCGCCCTCCCGCTTGCCGGCGGCTGGACCAAATATCGCGACTTTCCGGCCCCGCAAGGCAAGACCTTCCAGCAGCAATGGGCCGAGCGGAAGAAGTCGGCATGAGCAGCCGCGACGCGATCTTCTCGCGCATCCGGAAGTCGCTCGGCGTCGACAGCGGCGACGCAGGACGGCGGGCGGTGGTTATCGGGCGGCTCGACAGCGCTAGGCGCGGGGTGATCCCGGCGCGCGGGCAATTGCCCCGGGAGGAGCGCATCGCGCTCTTCGCCAAAATGGCCGAGAAGACTTCGGCAACCGTGGTCCGCGTCGCCACCGCCGAAGAGTTTCCGGAGGAGGTCGCGCGGTTCCTCCGCTCGCATAACATTCCGGCTGAGTTCCGGATGGGTGACGATCTGCGGCTCGACGCTATGCCCTGGGAATGGACGCAGACCACGATCCGGCGCGGAGCGGCCGAGGGCAGCGACGTGACCGGTGTCAGTCACGCGCAGGCCGGCGTCGCGGAGAGCGGCACGCTGGTGCTGACCTCAGGGCCGGACAATCCGACGACGATCAATTTCCTGCCGGAGAATCACATTGTCGCCATCGCGGCGAGTGACGTCCTCGGCGACTATGAGAGCGCGTGGGACATGCTGCGCGAGCGCTACGGCAAGGCCGTGTTGCCGCGGACGGTCAACATGATCACCGGCCCGTCGCGCTCAGCCGACATCGAGCAGACGCTCCTCCTCGGCGCCCACGGGCCACGCCGGCTGCACATCGTCATCGTGGGCTGAGCGCGCGCCGGCCTACCGGTCGTTGCGCTTCAGCCAGGCCTCGAGGCCGCGCACCAGCAGCGACAGGCCTACGGTCATGACCAGGTAAAGGAAGGCGACGACATTGTAGGTCTCGAAGAAGAGGAAGGTCGAGGAGGAGTAGACCTTGCCGAGCTGGGTGATGTCCTGGACGCCGAGGGCCGAGACCAGCGCCGAATCCTTGATCATGGCGACGAAATCGTTGCCGAGGGGCGGCAGGACCGTACGCACCGCCTGCGGGAAGACGATGAAGCGGAAGGTCTGGCCGCGCCTGAGGCCAAGGGTGGCGGCGGCTTCGACCTGGCCCTTCGACACGGCCTCGATCCCGGCGCGGAAGACCTCGGCGAGAAATGCCGAATAGCTGATCATCAGGGCGACGATTGCCCGCCAGGTCATGTCGAAATCGCGGACGGTGATGTCGGGCAGCAGGCCTGCCGCGATGGGCGCGGCCAGCGCCCAATTCCAGAGGACGACCAGTTGCGGCGCACCGACGAAGGCTATGTAGAAGAGAAGGACGAGGACCGGAACCCCGCGGACGATCTCGACGTAGAACGTGGCGATCTCACGCAGGACCCGCGAACGGGACCGGCGCGCCAGCGCAACGAGGAGCCCAAGGACCGCCGCCAGAGCAAAAGCGACGAATGTCACCCAAAGCGTGACGAAGACGCCCTGGCGGAGGGCGCGGAAGATGATGGCGTAGTTGCCATCGGAGACGATGAGCCAGAGGAAAAGCAGAAAAATC
>JBDTLN010000345.1:0-3389 GCA_039934795.1 Bauldia sp.
ATCTCGTAGACTCGTTCCAGCGGCCACCGGTTCGGCGCCGTGAGGCCGGCGAGGACGAGATTTTCTTCGACGTTCAAGCTGCCGAAGATGGCCCGGTTCTCGTGCACGAGCTGGACGCCCGCCCGCGCGATGACATGGCTTTTGCGCCCGGCGATCTCAGCCCCGTCGAAGATGATCGAGCCACTGCGCGGCGTCACGACGCCCATCAGGCTCTTCAGGGTCGTGCTCTTGCCGGCGCCGTTGCGGCCGAGCAGCGCCACGACTTCGTGGGTGTCCACGTGTATCGACAGATCGAACAGGATGTGGGAGTCGCCGTAGTAGCTGTTCAGGCCTTTGACCTCGAGCAGGCTCATGCGCCGAACCCCTCGTGCACGCCGCCAAGGTAGGCCTCCTGGACGGCGGGATTCGCCTTGATCTCGTCCGGGGTGCCTTCCGCCAGCACGCTGCCTTCCTGCAGGACCGTGATGCGTTCCACCAGCTCGAACAGCGAGTCCATGTCGTGGTCGATGACGACCATCGTACGGCCCTGCCCGATAGACTTGAGCAGCTTCACGGTCTCGACGCGTTCGCTCGGGCTCATCCCGGCGAGTGGCTCGTCGAGCAGTAGCAGGCTCGGCGAAGTGCCGAGCGCCAGCCCGATTTCGAGTCGCCGCTTCTCGCCATAGGCGAGCGCCGAGACCGTTACGTCGGCGCGCTCGACGAGGCGGATCAGCTCGAGCGTGTGGTCGACCCGCTCCGTGAGGCCGGGCACCTTGGTCGGACTGCGAAACAGGTCGAGCCTGAACTGGCCCCTGAGCTCGGCGAGTACCGCGATCGTCAGGTTCTCCCGAACCGTCAGGCGCGTGAAAAGCTGGTTGACCTGGTAGCTCTTCGTCAGCCCGAGTTGCGCCACGTCGGCCACGCTCTTGCCAGTGATGTCGCGCCCCTCGAAGGAGATGCGACCTGCGGTCGGCGTCACCTCGCACGTCATCATTTTGAAGAAAGTGCTTTTGCCCGCGCCGTTCGGGCCGATGATGCCGCGGATCTCGCCGTGGTTGACCGCGAAGTTGATGTCGCGGTTGGCGATGACGCCCCCGTAGTGCTTGGCAAGACTCTTCGCCTCGAGCATCGGTCCGCTGAATTCGGGAACCCGGCGGCGCGGCGGCGGCGGCGCCTTCGCCTTTGCGGTGGCGTCCGCAGCGGGCGGGCTCGCCGGCGGCTCGCGCATCCTCGGCGCCGACTGTGCTCTCACCAGTCGGGCCAGATCGACTCCACCGCCGACCAGGCCGCGGCGCAGGAAGACGACCAGCAACACGAAGACGATGCCGAGCACGAGCTTCCAGCTCGCGCCGAGGTGCAGGGTGGTCTGCAGAAAATCGCTCAGGTAGAGCCAGAGCGCCGCGCCGACCAGCGGACCGAACAGCGTGCCGGTGCCGCCGATGGCGGTCTGCATCACGAGCTGGCCCGAGGTGTTGAAGGTGAAGGCATCGGGCGGCATGAAGCCCTGCATCAGGGCAAGCAGGCCACCCGCGAAGCCCGCATACGCCGCAGCGATGACAAAGGCGGTCAGTTTGTAGCGGTGGATATTGTGGCCCAGCGCCGCGGCGCGGAGCGGGTTCTCGCGAATGGCGCTGAGGATGATGCCGACCGGCGAACGGACGATGCGGAGCGCCAGCACGATGCCGATGAAGAACCAGAACGCCAGATAGGCGTAGAGCCCGAGCTCGCTGGCGAAATCGATCGTCGTGAAGCCGAGATAGAGCGACGGCGTCGGCACGCCCGGTATGCCGTTCTCACCGCCGGTGAACTGGGAGAGCGGATTGAACTCGACAAAGTAGAATACCTCCGAAATCGCGACGGTGATCATCGCGAAATAGATGCCCGTCCGGCGGAGCGCGACCAGCCCGACGAGGTAGCCGACGATCGCGGCGCCAATCATCCCGATGAAAACAGCGAGCGTAATGTAAGGAAAGCTGACGACCGCGAGCAGATAAGCGGTGATCATCCCACCCGTGCCGTAGAGCGCCGACTGGCCGAAGGAAAGGAGGCCCGTATAGCCGAACAGGATGTCGAACCCGATCCCGAACAGGCCCCAGATCAGAATGCGGTCGATAGTCGTCGGCGCGAAGCCGAGAAAGGGGAGCACGAACGGCGCGGCGATCAGGCAGATCGCCGTGATAAGCTCGATGAGGAAAGGATGCCGGCCGCGCATCAAACGCCCGCGCTCATTCGCGGCCAGCGGCGCCGAGCAAGCCATACGGGCGGAACACCAGCACCAGCGTCATCGCCGCGAACAGCATGACGTACGAGTACGCCGGATTGAACATCGACGTGATGCTGATGATCTCGCCGGCGATCAGCCCGCCGAGGATGGCGCCGGGGAAGGAACCGACCCCGCCGATGACCACGACGACGAAGGTCTGCACAAGGACAGCCTCGCCGACATCCGGCGCGATCGAAACGACCGGCGCGTTGACGATGCCGGCGAAACCTGCCGCCATCGCGCCAATGCCGAAGACCACGGCGAAGACCTTGTAGACGTCGATGCCGAGGGAATCGACGGTGACCGAATCCTCGATGCCGGCGCGCACGATCATCCCGACCCGCGTGCGATAGAGGACGAGATAGAGCACGATCAGCGCGACGGCGACGATCGCAAGCAGCGCCAGCCGATACTTCGGATAGAGCATAAAGCCGAGGTTGACGATGCCCACCAGAGGTCCCGGCGCCGGCACCGACTGCGACAGGCTGCCGAAGAAGAAGCGCACCACCTCGACGAAAACGATGCCAATGCCGAAAGTCACCAGCAACTGGTCATCACCGGGCCGGGTGTAGAAGCGGCGGATGATGAGTTGCTCGGTGGCGATGCCGACGGCCATCACGAAGACCGCGCCGGCGACCACCGCCGCGACGAATGAGTTGGTGTAGGTGTACGTGTACCAGCCGGCATAGCCGCCGAGCATGAACATCGCGCCATGCGCAAGATTAAGGACGCCGAGGGTTCCGTAGATGATCGTCAGGCCCGACGAAATCAGGGCAAGCAGCGCGCCTAGTACGAGCCCGTTGAAGGCCTGCGAAATGAAGTTGGCCCAGTTGATCATGGTCCGGTTTGCGTTTGCCCCTCGGCGGTCCGCCGCCCGCGGCCATGCCAGTCCGGCCGCCGGACACCCATGAATACGCCAGCAAGCAAGAGTTTGCTGGCCGGGTCAACCCCGGCCAGAAACACAGGAAAAAGCGTCCCGCTGTCCATCGCGGAGGGTGCGGGCGCGCGGATTTGTCAGGTGTAGTCGCCGAGATTGCAGCCGAACGCGTCCGGCTTCTGCATCACCCCTTCGCCCGGCACCACCTCGACGATCTCCCAGAAATCCTGGTCGTTCGCCATGTCGCCCGGCTTCTTGCCGCGCACGATG
>JBDTLN010000346.1:0-3383 GCA_039934795.1 Bauldia sp.
CGACTATGGAAAGGCTCGGAAAGAAGTTGACGTCGACGACGTCGAGCGGCTTCAGCAGGAACATGCCGGGGCGAACGTGGGCGGCGAGATTGACCACGATGTCCGCCGCCGCAACGACCTGATCGAGCTCGCAAGCCGCGTTGCGGACGTCCAATTGCTCGAAGCGATAGTCTTCGTTCTCGAAGCGGAGCCGAAGCTTGTGGTCGTTGAGGTCGTATGAGCGGACCTCATACCCTTCGCGCGCGACGAGATAGCGGGCTAGATTGGACCCGATGAACCCAGAACCACCCACCAACGCAACTGAAACCATAGTCTACGCAACCCCTTACGCCGCATCCGACACATTGTTGGCATTTCTGACCGGGACAAGCCAGACCAGCTCCCGCGAGCAGCCTGACCGGCGCGGGGGGCGGCACATACTGGACGATGCCGTGTGAAGGACCCCGACGCGGCGGCGGCGCAGCGCCAGTTCGTATCCACCGACGACGCATACCTCCTTCAATTGCGAGGGAAAAGGCGGCCGTTTTCCGTCGACCGGGTGTTGCGCGGCGTGCTGCGGCTACCGGCTGCAGCGGAGCGCAAGGCGCGGATCTACGATCGGCGCCTGCCGGCCCCCGTGTCGCTCGGCAGCGAGGCGCCGGTGATCGACGATCCGTGGTTGGCGGCGGCCGTGAGGGTGCGAGCGGAGAGGTCGCGCTTCGAGGGAGCGTGGCGGCTGCGTGGCGATGTCCGCGTCGACCCCGGTCCGCACCCGCTGGTCTTCAACGGCAACCGTTTCGTTTCAAGCAGCGCCGGAATCGGCGCGGACGTGGAGCCGCCGATCTGGCGGCACTATGCGCGTCGCCTGGCGGGGCGGCCGATCATGCGTGTCGACCGCGCTATCCTCCTTCGCGACTCATGGGACAACAACTACTGGCACCTCCTTCACGATATCTTGCCGCGCCTGGTGATGGCCGAGGCGCTGGAAATCGACCCGGCGATCCCTGCGGTCGTCGGCCACAACTTCTTCCTCCAGCACAACGATCGGCTCGCCGGAACGCGGTTCCTCACGGAGCGGCCGCTGATCGTCCAGGCCCGCGGTCAAACCCTGCGGTGCGAGGAGCTATACCTCCTGCGTCCGGGCGAATTCTCCAGCCACTGGACGCCGGCAGTGGTTGATCGCATTCCGCGCGCAGAGGTCGCCGTGAACGCAGGGGCTCGCCGGGTTTTCTGCCGGCGCAAAGTGGCGTCGGATGGCCGCCGGGAGATCGCGAACGGCCCTGAAATCGAGGCGATTTTCGCGGACGCCGGTTTCGTTACGGTCGATCCGGCAACCATGACGATGAGCCAACAGCGGGCGGTGTTCGAGGGTGCCGAGATTGTGGCCGGAGCCAACGGAGCGGCTTTCGCCAACGCCGTATTCCGTAACGGCAAGCCCTTGACCATCGGGGCGCTGATTTCTTCCAACTGGCTGTCCACGACGTTTCCGACCATGGCCATGGCGTACGACTTCGGCTACGTCGGGTGCGTCGTCGAAGCGGTAGGCGAAAGCCAGGCGGCGCCGATCGCCGTCCCTGCGGATACGGCCCGGCGGCTCATTGACCGGGTGCTGGCGGATGGCGCGCGACGACAGGCCCGCGCCGGCAGCTGACGTGCGGCTAGAGCCGCTCGAGGATCGTCTCGGCGCTGCTGACCGCGACCTTGCTGTTGTCGGGCTCGAGGTCGAGAGATTTCACGACGCCGTCGTCGACGCGCATGGCGAAGCGGTGGGTGCGGATGCCGAGGCCGCCCGCGGTCACATCGTTGACCAGACCCGCTGCCTTGACGAACTCGGCCGCACCGTCGGCTAGGAAGTCCACCTTGCCCACGCCCCCGAGCGATTCCGCCCAGGCGCGCATGACATGATGGTCGTTGACCGAGAGGACGGCGACCTTGTCGATGCCCTTGGCCTTCATGACGTCCGAACCGGCGATGACGGCGGGGATGTGGGACTTGTGGCAGGTTGACGTGAACGCGCCGGGGACGCCGACGACGATGACCTTCTTGCCGGCGAAATATTCCCCGGTCGTGACCTTGGCCACGTTGCCTTCGTCATCCTTGATGCGGAACGTCGCTTCCGGCAACCGGTCGCCTACCTTGATCATGCCAACCTCCCCGCGCGCGTGAAAATTTCGGATCGACCGCCGGAATAGGCGAGTTTGGCGTCCTAGTCGAGGGTGAGCGTCTGCTCGATGGCACGACCGCCGGAAACCAGGGTCACGGTCAGCGGGGCGCCGGGAATGGGAGTCTTGGCCGTCAGGCGGTCGAACTCGACGCGATAGACGGCCAGACCGCCGCTCTCTTCGGCGAGTTCGGCCGGCGCGGGGTACCAGTCTGGCGGCCCCTCGACGAAAACCGTCGTCGATTTGGCATCGGGCACCCTCGCCTTGATCTCGAAGACCGGACGATTGTCGATGCCGCCGGCGCGCGCGGCGCTCTCGACGGAGAAAACGCCGGCGACCGGCGCGCCGGGAACCGTGGCGCGCCCCGCGGCAATGAGCTTGTTGGCGGCAAGGTCCGTCTCCGTCGCGGGGACCGACAGGCGCGCCTCGAAATGCTCCGGCACGCAGACCTCGGCGCAAACGCCGATATCGAGCTTGAGGACAAGGTCGATCGGACGCGACGCGCTGTCGGCCCGCGCCGTCAGAGGCAGAAGGACGTAGTCCGTATAGACATTGCTGACGGAAAAACCGTCATCGAGACGCGCCGGCGCCGGATAGGCCACGACCGGCTCGTCGATGTTCACCGAGCCCGCGAAGTCCAGGACCGGGGGAACACCGGCGTCGCCGGGCGAGCGCCAGTAGGTGTGCCAGTCGGGGTCGATCTCGATCTCGATTCCGCCCGAGAGGTTGCCCGCCGTGTCGACACCAGCCGCGACGAGCCGGACGCGCGCGTGGTCGCCGGCGACCCATTCGCCAACGGCCGCGGCGGACGGGACGGCGGACATCGCGAAGGCGACCAGCGCCGCCGCGCCGAGGGCCGGGAAAGGAAGGGTGTTCATAGCGCGGACCATAGAGACGGGTCGATCACGGCGCGACTGGCCGGCGATGACCCATCATTCATTTGTTCGTGAGTTTCCGGTTAACCGGCGGGGCCAACAGGGCGGTCGCCGACCTTTTCTTTTGGTCGCGCCGTGTTACCCTTTTGGCCGTCATGGTCACGCGTCAACCCAAACGCGGCTCGGGCCGCGGCTATCTCGACGGCCAATTCCTCATCGCCATGCCGGGGATGCAGGACAAGCGGTTCCAGCGCTCGGTTGTCTACATCTGCGCCCATTCCCCCGAAGGGGCCATGGGCATCATGGTGAATCAGCCGGCGCCGCAGATCACGTTCCGCGACCTTCTCGTCCAGCTCGACATCATCCC
>JBDTLN010000347.1:0-3382 GCA_039934795.1 Bauldia sp.
CTTCTTGCCGGTCTCGTCCATGAGCAAGCGGCCGATACAGCGGGTACCGTTGCCGCAGGCGTCGACCTCGGCGCCGTCGCGATTGTGGATGCGCATGAAGGCGTCGGCGCCCTTCTTCGAGGCCTCGACCGTGATCATCTGGTCGAAGCCGATGGCGTCGGCCTGGCCGAGCTTCTCGATGACTTCCGGGGCAAGGCGCACGGGGGTGCGGCGCGCGTCGAAAACGATGAACTCGTTGCCGAGACCGTTCATCTTGCGAAATGGAATAGAGGCCGTCGCCATCGCAGTGAAACCCTTGGGAATTGGCCTCTATATGGCGGATCGCCCCGTCAAATGCCAGTGGAGGGGCGGGCAGCCTCCGTTCGTCGTAACCGTGTCATCCCCGCCTCCTAACAGATGGCAAGCCGATCTTCGATCCTGACCACCAAAGGGTGCCGAAAATGACTCATCGTCTCAATATTCTGCTTGCCGGCGCAGCCCTTGCCGCCCTTGTCTCCGGCGCGGTCGCCGGCGAAGTTACCGAACTCAAGCCGCCGTCGCTGCCGCTCGGCACTGCAACCTTTCCCAACGGCAAGGTCCTCAACCTGTCGGTCGGCTTCGGCTCTGGCGCCTTTCATCGGCCGGGAGACGCGGAGGGGACCATCTTCACCATCACCGATCGCGGTCCGAACATCGACTGCGCCGCCGACGTGAAGGACATGATCGGGCTCGACAAGGATGCGATCTGCGGCGGCAACGAAGCGGCAAAGGTCTTCCCGCTGCCCGCCTTCGTGCCGACGATCTACGAGTTGACCATCGGCGCCGACGGCGCCATCGCGGTAGCCCGGACGATCCCCCTCAAGGGAACCGGCGGCAACGCGCTCAACGGCCTTTCCAACCCGCTGATGACGACCACGACTGAGGGCGCCTTCGGCGCCGACGGCAAGGAGATCACCAAGTCGCCGGACGGCTTCGACACCGAGGGTCTGGTTGCCCTTTCGGACGGAACGTTCTGGGTCGCCGACGAGTATGGCGCCTCGATCGCCCATGTCGGCGCCGACGGCACGGTGATCAAGCGCCTCGTGCCGGCAGGGCTGGAGGGTGACTACAAGGGGGCCTCCTATCCGGTCGAAGGCAAGCTGCCGGCGCTGGTCATGAAGCGCTACCTCAACCGCGGCATCGAATCGATCGCCGTGTCGCCGGATGAGAAGTCGCTCTATTTCTCCATGCAAAGCCCGCTCGCCAACCCGGACAAGGACGCCTACAAGGCGTCGCGCACCGTGCGGCTCTTCAAGTTCGACATTGCCAGCGAGGCCGTCACCGGCGAATACGCCTATCTGCTCGACGAGCCGGCTAGCTTCAAGAAGGACGAAGCCAAAAAGGCCGGCAAACAGAACGACGTGAAGGTCTCCGAACTCGCCGCGGTCGGACCGGACCAGCTGCTGGTCCTCGAACGGATCGCCCGGACTACCAAGCTTTACCGGGTGGATCTGGCCAAGGCGTCGACGGTTCCGGCGGCGTTCGACGATCCGGCGGCAAGTCCGACCCTCGAGCAGACGACCGATCTCGCCGCGGCCGGTGTCGTCCCGGTCGAGAAGTCCCTTGTGCTCGACTCCGACGATCTTGCCGACATGCCGGGCAAGATCGAGAGCATCGCGGTCGTCGGCGGCCAGGACATCGTCCTCGTCAGCGACAACGACTTCGGCATTGCCGGGGACGAGAGCCGCGTTGTGCGGGTTCACCTCGACGCGCCGCTGACCAACTAGGCTGCGTTTTCCTTACGATCGGCCGGGCCGGCGCTTTTGGGCGCCGGCCTTTTGCCGTTTGGTCACCGCCGGATCGCGACGCTGTGAAGAACCTGTCAGCCGCTTTTCCGCGCCGGAGTGAAACCTTTCCACTATATTCCGCGAAGTTGATTGTGACGGGCAGGACTGAACGCCCGCCAGTTTCCCCGATCAAGAATCCCAAGAAATCCGGGAGCGATCCATGAACCCATCAGAAACACGTCCCAGCCGCCGTGCCCTCTTGCTTGCCGGCGGGGCTATCGCGGCGATTGCCGGCGCCGGCCTCCTCTCCCGCTTCGGCATGTCGGCGCGGGCATCCACCAATCTCGGCAAGGCCGGCGAGGTGGAAATCGAGAATTTCGGCGCCGACGGCAAGAGCCTCGGCCTCACGAAAGTCGCCAAGGTGGTGAAGACCGAGGAGGAGTGGAAGAAGCAGCTTTCCGAGCTCGCCTTCAACGTCACCCGCCAGGAAGGGACCGAACATGCAGGCTCGGGTCCGTTCCTCAACAACCATGACTCCGGCCTCTACCACTGCGTCTGCTGCGACACGGTGCTTTACGACTCCGGGGCCAAGTACGAGTCCGGGACCGGCTGGCCGAGCTTCTTCCAGTCGATTTCCAAGAACAACGTCGCCGAGTTGACCGACCACGCCTTCGGCATGATCCGCACTGCCGTGAACTGCGCCCGGTGCGACGCTCACCTCGGCCACGTCTTCGACGACGGGCCGAAGCCGACCGGCCTTCGCTACTGCATGAACGGCGTCGCGCTCACTTTCGTGCCGCGCGCCACGGCCTGACCGTCACAATCAATCGATGACCTCAAAGGAGGATCCAGCCATGAATAATTTCCTGAGAAAGACCGGCATCGTCGGCGGCGCGGGCGGACTTGTCGCCCTGGCGCTTGCCGCCGGAATGGGCGGCGGGTTGTTTTCCGCCAGCGCCTCGGAGGCAGCCGTCAAGATTCCGCCTCCGGTGGTGGACGAAGCGCCGGGCACCGGCCTTGAGACGGCAGTCTTCGCCGGGGGCTGCTTCTGGGGCGTGCAGGGTGTGTTCCAGCACGTCAAGGGCGTCGACAGCGCCGTTTCCGGCTACGCCGGGGGAAAAACTGAGAACCCGACTTACGGCGACGTGACCACCGAGACCACCGGGCATGCCGAAGCGGTGCAGGTCACCTTCGACCCGAAGCAGGTTTCCTACGGGAAGCTCCTCCAGATCTTCTTCTCGGTCGTCCACAATCCGACGACGCTCAACTACCAGGGCAATGACCACGGCACGAGCTACCGCTCGGCTTTGTTCACGATGAACGACGAGCAGAAGAAGGTCGCCGGCGCCTATGTCGCCCAGCTTGATGGAACCAAGCTCTTTCCAGCCAAGATCGTGACCGAAGTAACGCCCTACAGCAACTTCTACACGGCCGAGGACTACCATCAGGACAACGCGACGACGCTCAACGTCAATCCCGGCTACATCCAGGCCTTCGATCTGCCGAAGATCGCCGATCTGAAGGAGATGTTCCCGGACATGTGGCAGGAGACGCCGAAACTGGTTTTCGCCAGCAACGCCTCATAGCCTTCCTCCTCACTCATCGCAGGGCGCCGGCTTGGCCGGCGCCCTTTTTTG
>JBDTLN010000348.1:0-3364 GCA_039934795.1 Bauldia sp.
GTGCGGGGCGTGCCGCACATGCCCTCGCGTCAGCCTATGGCTGGGGTGCCGGCGCGCCTTCGGGAGCCGGGGGCGAACCGCCCTGGCCGCCGCCATGATCCATCTTGGCGGCGACCCGATCGATAAGTCTCTCTACGGCCTCGACGCATTGCTGCGTCGAGTCGCCTTCGGCGCATTTCACGTCGATGCGGTTGCCGTTGCGCTCGAGAACGATGTGGGCGCCGCGTGATGGAGGACCGAAGCCATGGTGGGGGCCGCGATCTTCGCGACCGGCGCGCTGGTCGCCGTGATGCTTGCCATGCCGCCATTTGCCGCCCATCTGGGGTCCGTCGGATTCGGCCATCATCTGGGTCAATCCACCGGACGCGGCGATTGTGTCACCCGTTGCGGTCGAGCCGGACGAGGATTCGGCCAGCGCCACACCGCCGATCAGCGACAGCGCGGCACCGAGCATAAGGATCTTCTTCATGGACCTGCCTTTTTTGGCACGAGGAATCGTACGCCCGGTCATGAAACGGCAGGACATCGGAAATCCGTCGATTGGCAGTTCATGGGCCCGGTCTCAGGCCGGAGTGCGGCCGCAACGACCGCACCCCGGCCCTAGCCCTCGGCCGAGGGGGCGGGTGAAGCCTCGGGCTGTTGCGCCGGTTTGGCCGACGCATGGAGAGATACGAGCCGGCGCGCGGAAGAGTTTCACGGTGTGCAAGTCAATCCCGCCTGGGTGGACCAGGTCGACAGTTCCAGAGGTTTGGCACCTCGGGTGAGGTCGGTTGCCCGATCGGCGATCAAGACGGTGGGCGCACAAGTAACGCCACCCGGCACCGTCGGCATGACCGCGCAGTCGTCGTGGTGTCGAAGCGGTACAAACGGACGACTGACCGGCGGTCAGGCGTCGGCACGGACCGGCAATTCGATCCGGTGTCGGGTTGTCTGGAGGATGAGAGCCTGCACTTCGCTCCGCGCCCGCGCGATGAGGAAACAAATGTGGCCCTGATCGAGGTGGAAGGCGTCGTCCTCCAGCCTGCCCAGCTCCTCCGCCAAGGTCTCCAGTGCAATCACTTTCTGCGAGTCCATTTTACGCCTTACTATTCAGGAACATCGCCGCACCGAACCCTAGACCGCTCGAACGCCTGTGGGCAAGCCGACCAAGGGTTGCAGGCGGCGTCTATGCCACTGTTAAGTATGACCAATTTGTGTCGATTGCGATCCAGCCCGGCTGGCCATTCAGTTCTTCCGCGAGCCGGAACCGATCTCCCAGGACCAGCAGGGCGGTCAAAAGGGCGGCCAGCGCCAGCAGGGCGACGACATGGCCCGCAAGGACCCGGAGCGCGACCGGCAGCGCCAGCCCGGCGGTCCGGACAATACAAGCGGCGGCGAAGACCGCTAGAAACGCGACCGAGTCCCGCCCCCAAGTGGAGGCGGGACTTCGCTCAAAGGTTCGCTCTCAGGCGCGCATTGGCGTAGCCGACAGCACCCGTCAACCTGACTCTACAAGCCGCCCAACCACCTGTTGCCAGGCCCGATCCGGTAACGAAGATCATAGTCGCCCCAGCCCGGGCCGTAGGACGGTTCCCACCAGCACCGACGATCGACGACCTTTGTCGACCAATGGACCCGCCCATTCCGATCGTGCCACTTGACCTTCTTGACGATCGGCTTGCAGACGCGATGGCCGCTGGCATACGGCGCGGCGCCGAAGCTGAGATAGATTCCCGTGCCTCTGTGATACGGGCTGTGTGCTTCGGCTACCGTGGGTGCGACGGCAAGAATGCCGGATGCGATGAGGCCGGCGGCGCCCAGTCCCGACAAGATTTTTCCCAACATAAGTCTGCTCCTTGGAACGCGAGTTGCGATCCCCTCGCCCGGCAAACGCTCAACCCCGGTGGATTGTTCGCCGGCATTCCTGGGCGCGGCTCGTTTCTTGTCGCCCGCTCCGCTTGACGATACACCCGGCGTCGGCACAATCGCGCTACTCGAGGCAGACTTGTCCTGGGCCCGGCATCGCCGGGGCCGGGGCAGAGCTCTGACCGCGAACGACAACAAAAAGGGAGGACGCCTTGAAGACCAGCACCGACCGGATCCTGACGACCCACACCGGAAGCCTGCCGCGCAGCAAGGCGCTGTCGGCCATGCTGGTCAAGCGCGAGCACCGCAAGCCCTTCGATCGCGACGCTTTCGCCGCCGAGATTGCCAGCAACATGGACGCCAACCTGCGGCGCCAGGCGGAAGCCGGCGTCGACATCGGCAATGACGGCGAAACGCCCCGCGTCGGATTCTCGACCTACACCACGGAACGCATGACGGGCTTCGGCAGGGAGTCGCTACGCAAGCCGACTCTCGACACCATCAAGTTCCCCGGATTCGCCGATTTCATGAAGCGCCAGATCGGCGTCGCCGATGAACTCGCCAAGGTCTGGAACGCCCCGATGTGCGTCGACCAGCTCGTCTACGATCCCGACCTCACCGAGGCCAAGGAGGAGAGCCAGCTCTTCCGTGAGTCAAGCGCCCGCACCGGCGTCAAGTTCGTCGAGAATTTCATGTCGGCCGCCTCGCCGGGGATCGTATCGACAACGATGCTCCTGTGGCCGTCGAACCCGGTGTACCCGACCGAGGCCGACTATGTGATGGGCATCGCGAAGGAATTGAAGAAGGAATACGACTACATCGTGAGCCAGGGCTACGTTCTCCAGCTCGACGCGCCGGACCTTGCCATGGAGCGCGTGATCATGTTCGGCGACCAGCCGCTCGGCACTTTCCTTGAGCGCGTCGAGCTGCACATCGAGGCGATGAACGTCGCGCTCGCCGACGTGCCGCGCGACCGCGTCCGCCTGCATGTCTGCTGGGGCAACTGGAACGGCCCTCACCAGGACGACGTCGACATGGCCGACCTGCTGCCGATTCTCTACAAGGCCAGGGTCGGCGCGCTTTCGATCCCGGTCGGCAACCCCCGCCACTCCCACGAGATCGGGACCTTCAAGCAAATGCGGCTGCCCGACGGCATGGCGCTCATCCCGGGGGTGATCGACGTCACCACCAACTATCTCGAGCATCCGCAGCTCGTCGCGAACCGGATCTGCGAGGCCGTCGACGCGGTGGGCGATCGCGAGCGCGTCATCGCCGGCACGGATTGCGGCTTCGGCACTTTCGCCAGCTACGAGTTCATCGCCGAGGATATCGTCTGGGCGAAGCTGGCCGCGCTCGCCGAAGGCGCCAAACTCGCGACCAAGCGGCTCTGGGGCTGACGAGCGCCGCTTGCCCCGGTCTCCGCCAAAAAACGTGGTTGCCTGGAAACTGGCGACCCCGGCAGGGCTCGAACCTGCGACCTGCCGCTTAGAAGGCGGCTGCTCTATCCAGCTGAGCTACG
>JBDTLN010000349.1:0-3355 GCA_039934795.1 Bauldia sp.
AAGCGAGTTTTGCCATGCGGATTTCCTGTTCGCGAAGGGCTAGTCAGGCGCCGACCGCCACCGACTGATCGGTCGGGGGCGTCGCCAGGCGCATGTGCCGGGTCAGGCGATGTTCGATCGCATTGACGATGCGGCGGAGGGTTTCGACCAGCATAAGATAGAGGATTGCGGCCCAAACGTAGACCGACATATCGAACGAGCGCGAGTAGGCGAGGCGGGTCACGCCCATCAGATCGAAAACCGTGACGATGGCGGCGACCGCCGAGCCCTTGATCATCAGCACCACTTCGTTGCCGAACGGCCGGATGGCGACGAGCAACGCCTGCGGCAGGATCACCTTGCGGAAGATCTGCCAGCGGCGAAGGCCGAGGGCCTTGGCGGCGTCAATTTCATCATGAGGGATCGAGCGAATGGCGCCGCGCAGGATCTCGGCCTGATAGGCCGCCGTGTTGAGCGTGAAGGTCAGCACGCAGCAGAAGAATGCGTCGCGGAACAGCCACCACAATCCGATATCCGTGAAGAAATGCCGGAACTGTCCGCTGCCGTAGTAGAGGAGATAGGTCTGGGCGAGGAGCGGGGTGCCGCGGAAGAAGTAGACATAGCCGAAGGCGAGGCCGCGCAATCCCCGGCGGCGCGACATTCGGGCGAGCGCGATGGGGAGGGCGAGGATAGCGCCAACGGTTACCGAAATCGCGACAAGCTCGACGGTGACGAGCAGCCCTTCGAGCATCCGCAGTCCGTATTTGTCGAGGAGCTGGAAATTCATGCTGCGCGCCTGACGCCACGTTCCGACCAGCGCTCGATCGCGTAGATGCCGAAGGAGGATACGATCGACATGCCGAGATAGGTGAGGCAGGCGACCAGGTAGAACGGGAAAGGCTGTTTGGTGGCGCCGACGGCGATGTAGGTCGCGCGCATGAGGTCGTCGACCGCGATCACCGAGATCAGCGAGGTGTCCTTGAGGAGCACCAGCCACAGATTGGCGATGCCGGGGAGGGCGATCCGCACGAACTGCGGCAAGAGGACGATGAACACCGTCGGAAAACGCGGCAAAGCGAGGGCGGTGGCGGCCTCGATCTGGCCCCGTTTCAGGTTATTGAACGCGGTCAGAAACACCTCGCTCGAATAGGCCGCAAAGACGAGGCCGAGAGCGATGAAGCCGGATATGAAGCCGGGCAGCGCGACAGGGGCGTCGCTGACGAGGCTGGCGGCCTTCTGCACCAGGAGTTGCAGGCCAAAATAGACCAGGAAGATCGTCAGCAGCTCGGGGAGGCCGCGAAAAACGGTGGTGAAGAGATTGCCGAGGCCTCGCAGCGCCCGATTGTGCGAGCGTTTGGCGAGGGCAATCAGGAAGCCGAGGGCAAGTCCGAAGGGCAGGGTGGCGATGGCAAGGCGGATAGTCAGCCACGCACCAATGGCCAGCTCATCTCCCCAGCCGGTGGGGCCAAAGCTGAACAGAGCGAGCGTCTCCGCCACGTTGGCCCTTGCGCTCGAGAGGTGGTCCCGGCGGGCGGACCCGACCTCCGCCGGGAAGCCTCCGGCCGATCCCTAGTCGCCGTAGATCGAAAATGGAAAATATTTCGCGTTGATTTTCTCGTAGGTGCCGTCGGCAAGGATTTCCTTGATGCCCTTGTTGATCAGTTCCTTGAGGTCCTGGTCTTCCTTGCGGATGCCGGCGGCGACGCCGGCCGGCGAGGGCACATCCGCGCCAACCTGCTGGCAGCACTTGCCGTCATCGGTCTTGGCGACCCACTCCATGCCGACGGTCTTGTCGACGAAAAGCGCGTCGATGCGGCCGGCGGCAAGGTCGAGGTTTACCTCTTCCTGCGACGGATAGAGCTTGATCTCGGCGTCCTTGTATTTCTCTTCCAGCTCATTGGCCTGAATGGTCGACGACTGGGCGCCCAGCGTCTTGCCGGCGAGACCGGCCGGCGATGTGTCCGTGATTCCGGAGTCCTTGGCGGCGAAGAAGGCCGAAGGCACGTTGTAGTACTTGTCGGAGAAGTCGATGATCTGCTTGCGCTCGTCGGTCCCCGCCATCGACGCAAAGATCGCATCGTATTTGCCTGCCTGGAGTGCCGGAATGATGCCGTCCCAATCCTGCGCGACGACGGTGCACTGGGCCTTGATCTTCTCGCAGATGGCGAGCGCGATATCGACGTCAAAGCCCTGCAGCTTGCCGTCGGCGTCCTTGAAGTTGAATGGCGCGTAGGCGCCTTCCGTACCGATCCTGATATTCGTCCAGTCCTTTGCCGTCGCGAGGCCGGCGGCACTGACGAGAACAATGACGGCTGCTGTGAGTGTGGTAGCGAGGCGCATTTCTTTGACCCCTGCTGGTGACAAACGCGGCCCCGGCGGCCGGGCAAGTTCGGCCCGGACGCCGGACTGACGAGCATATTCCCACCATTTTCAACGATTTTGCAAATTGTGAGCGGGGATCGCTCGAGCTGCGACCGCAAGGTCTTCGGGTGTATTGATGTTGAAGAACGGGTCGCCGGAGCCCGGACTGGACCCTTCGAAATCGACTGCCACCATCGCTTGACCGGCGAGCCAGCCGGTGACGCTGCGCCGCTCGTCGCGCCGCAGGAAACCCTCAAGGTCACCTGCGAGGCGCACCGGGAACAGGCCGAAGACGGGATGAACCCGGCCTGCGGAGCGGGCAACGGCGATCGCCTGGCCGTCGGTAGCCTCGGACAGGCGAGCAACCAGGTCCTGGGGAAAGAAGGGCGCGTCGACTGAGACCGTTGCGAGCAACGCAACGTGCATCCCGGAGGCCCATTGCATACCAGCGAGGATCCCGGCGAGCGGCCCGGCGTGGCCGGTCGTTGTGTCGGGGACAATCGGCAGGCCGAATGCCGCAAAGCGGGCCGGGTCGTCGTTGGCGTTTATCGCGAGTTCGTCGACCTGCGGCCGCAGGCGCTCGATGGCGTGGGCAATGAGTGGGCGGCCGGCGAGCGGCATCAGGCTCTTGTCGCCTCCCATCCGGCGCGACAAGCCCCCGGCAAGAATAACTCCGGCAATCGGCGGCGTCGCGCTCATGGCGCCGGGCTCACGCCGCGGCGCCGTTGAGGGTGAGGATCGCGGCGTTGAGGAGGGTCGCGAACCAGACCCATGCGAGATAGGGGACCATCAGCCTGGCCGCCAGGCGGCTCACCGGCCAGAACGTCACGATCGTCCAGGCGATGGCAGCCAGCAGGGCGACAATGACCACGAGACCGAAGAGTGGATTTTGCGCCCCGAAGAAGGCGAAGGACCAGGCAACGTTAAGGATAAGCTGGCCAAAGAACGCGGTGAGGGCGCGGCTCTTGCCCGGAGCGCTGGTCCGCCAGACCAGCCAGGCGGCAATGCCCATCAG
>JBDTLN010000350.1:0-3345 GCA_039934795.1 Bauldia sp.
ACCCGCTCCCGAAAACGCGACAGCCTGGCCGAGAGTTCATCGACGGAACGGTCATCGGCGAGCAACGCAAATTCCTCGCCGCCCAGCCGCCCGAGTTGTCCGAGGGACCCCAGTTCGGCAGTCATCGTCTCGGCGACGCGCCGGATCACCAGATCGCCGGCCAGATGTCCGTGAGTGTCGTTGATGCGTTTGAAACGATCGATGTCGACGATGACGAGGACGATAGCATTGGGGGCTTCTGCGGCCTCGAAAAGCGCACGGCGGTTGGGCAACCCGGTCAGGGGATCGGTGCGGCTGAGAGTCTCGACGGCCTGCTTGGCGCGATAAAGTCCGAGATGAGCCTTGCCGGTTGCGCGGGCGACCGGAATGGCAATGCCCGCGGAAAGGAGGCAGGTGACCGCCCACGACCGGAAGGCCTCGGTCCAGGTCACGAAGAAGAATATGTGGAGGACAATGTCAGCACTGAGGGTGACGAAGACGGCGACCGCGGCTATTCGAACGATGTAGCTGCGGAGCTCACGATCCGAAGTGACCTCGGTGCTAAACAGCCGTGGCATGAACCTGACTACGTACATGGCGCGAAGATAGCCGGCCGGCCTCAAGCACTCCTTAACGATGAGGGTTAAATCATTGCGTGCTTGGCCCGCCGGTCAGGGCAATGCCCGGTTGCTGGTCGCGAGAGCCTCGCGCCACGGGTAGTCCGCTGACGCGGAGCGCCGACGTTGTCGATTGAGCTACTTCTGCGTCTTCCAGCCCGTCTTGGCGGGCTCGGAATTGCTGATCCGGTAGAACTCGGCCAGAGAGGCGAGTTCGCCGGAGCGGGCCGCGAAGGCCTCGTCCATGCAGGCCTCGATGGCCGGGCGAATCTGTTGCGCCCGGGTCAGCTTGCCTAGCGGCGCGGTCTCGCAGGCCAGCCAGTATTTCTCCCAGCGCGCCTGCTCGGCATCCATCGCGGCGCCGTCGAAGCCCGGCTGCGCCTTCAGGGCAAAGATCGCGTCTTCGATGTCGCGATAGGCGCGCGCCACCGTCAGGTCGGCACAGATCACGTCATGCGGGATCGCCTCCTCGCGCCAGGCGGTATCGCCGCATTTCGAAAGCGGGCCGCTGAGGGCGACGAAATACTGGGCGGGGCGCGTGATGTGGGTGATTATGTTCCAATCGCGGAGCTGGTCGTCCGGCACCTCGTAGATGGTGCTCGCCTTCACCTTGAGGGCGACCTCGGCCATGTCGCTCTTGCCGGCCATTTCGCGGGCATAGGCAAGCAGGATTGCACTGATCTCCTGGACGTCGTCGAGCATCCCGGCTTCGATCTTTTCCTCCGACGTCGACATGGCGTGGATGCCGAACGGCCCGGCGACGCGCCGGTCGAGTCCGCCGAGGAAGGCGTAGGTGCAGGCCGAGGCGCAGGACTTGCCGTCCGGCACCCGGGTTGCGAGGCCCAGCTCGCGGATGGCGTAGCCGAGCTGCAGGCCGGCGCCGAGATTGCCGCCGGGCGAGTCGAGTTCCAGCACTGTGCGAGTCCGAAACGCGTCGGCGCTCTGCGTCATGGCTTTGATGTTGGCGGCAACGCTCGCCGCGACGTCGCGCAACCGCTGGTCGTCGCCGGCGGTAACCTCGCCCGATGCCTCGATGACTGTGTTGATGCCGCGGTCGGTGGCGGTGAACTCCATGGCAAGGGTTGGACCGCTGGCAAGGGCGAAGGCAAGCACGAGAAACTGGCGCATCAGGCGTCTCCGTTGGGGCCCCGACTTATAGCAAGCCCGGCACGGCCGGCCAGCCCCCGCCCGTGCGGCGCCCATGCGCTTGACGCGTGTCGCCAAGGGCGTATTTGCGAGGGCATCCCAGTGGCCTATGCTTGGGGACGATAAACAAGATCGCGTGCCCGCGACGCCCCGGAGCTTTTGGAAAAATGACAGCCGCCGCCAACGATGCCGAGATCGTCCCGATCCGCCTGACCGAGCGCGCCGCCAATCCGCGCTTCCTCCGGCTGCACCCGGAAGACAATGTCGTCGTCTCGATCGAGCCGATCCTTCCCGGCGCGACGGTCGAGGGCATCGCCGCGATCTCGCGCGTGCCGAAGGGCCACAAGATGGCGACGCGCGAACTCGCCGAGGGCGCGGCGGTCATAAAGTTCGGCCAGATCATCGGCTTCGCGACCAAGCCAATCCGCGCCGGCGAGCACATCCACACCCACAATTGCGGCGTCCACGATTTCGCCCGCGACTATCATTTCGCCGAGGCCGCCGAGCCCGAACGCCTCGTCCCCGAGAGCGAGCGGATGACGTTTGAGGGCTATCGCCGCAAGAACGGCAAGGTCGGGACGCGAAACTACATCGGCATCCTCACCTCGGTGAACTGCTCCGCCTCGGTCGCCCGGTTCATCGCCGACGCCTTCAACCGCACCGGCATCCTCGACGACTACCCGCATATCGACGGCGTCGTGCCCTTCGTCATGGGTTCGGGCTGCGGCATGGCCGGCAAGGGCTCGGAAGGCTTCGCGGTCATGCAGCGCACCGAG
Source organism: Bauldia sp. (assembly GCA_039934795.1). GTDB lineage: Bacteria > Pseudomonadota > Alphaproteobacteria > Rhizobiales > Kaistiaceae > CAMCWB01. The sequence goes on from JBDTLN010000350.1 coordinate 2,519, forward strand.
TGGGGCTACGCCACCCATCCCAATCTCGGCGGCGCGCTGATGGTCGGCCTCGGCTGCGAGGTGATGCAGATCCCGGACCTCGTGGAGGATTACGGGCTGAAGGAGAGCGAACTCTTCCGCACCATGACCATCCAGGCGACGGGCGGGACACGGAAGACGATCGCGCATGGCGTCGAGATGATCAAGCATATGCTGCCGAAGGTGAACGAGGCGCGCCGCGAGACCGTCCCCGTCTCCGAGATCATGCTCGCCCTCCAGTGCGGCGGCTCCGACGGCTATTCCGGGATCACCGCCAACCCGGCGCTCGGCCGCGCCGCCGACCTCCTCGTCGCGCAGGGCGGCACCGCCGTGCTTTGCGAGACGCCGGAGATCTACGGCGCCGAGCATCTGCTCACCCGCCGCGCCGCCAGCCGCGAGATCGGCGAGAAGCTCGTCGGCATCATCAAGTGGTGGGAGGACTACACGGCCCGCAACAAGGGCGAGATGAACAACAACCCCTCGCCCGGCAACAAGGCCGGCGGCCTGACGACGATCCTCGAGAAGTCGCTTGGCGCCGTCGCCAAGGGCGGCACGACGAACCTCGAAGCGGTCTACGAATACGCCGAGCCGGTCGCCACGCATGGCTTCGTCTACATGGACACGCCGGGCTACGATCCGGTCAGCGCGACGGGCCAGGTGGCGGGCGGCGCGAATCTCATTTGCTTCACCACCGGGCGCGGTTCCGCCTATGGTTGCAAACCATCACCTTCACTCAAGCTCGCAACCAACAACATCTTGTGGAATCGGCAGGAAGAGGACATCGACATCAACTGCGGCGACATCGTTGA
>JBDTLN010000351.1:0-3337 GCA_039934795.1 Bauldia sp.
GCGCCGCCCGCGCAGCCGAGGCCGAACCCGGTCGCGGCCGAGCCGAAGACTTTGGCGACCCGTGTAGCCTCGAAAATTTGCGCTCCGGCCTTTGCCGCGGCGCGGGCGAGGCCCTGCGCGAATTTGAGCGGATCAAGGTGGCCGGCGCCACTGTCGCGCCGCCCGCCGAAATAGACGTCGGTGCCGATTGCTGCCGCCAGGGCATCGCGGTCAAGCCACTTGACCGGCGCATAGCCGTAGTCGCGCTTCAGCTTCTCGACATAGGCCATCTCGCCGGCGACGAGCCGCCGCTTGTGGACGGTCTCGATCTGCCCCGGCCGCCAGTCGCAATCGATGGCATGGCGGGCGATGAGTTCCTTGACCAGCGCCTTCGCATCCTCGGCCAAATGCCAGAGATGACTCGCGTCTTCCTTGCCGAGATGTTCCTCGAGCCAGTCCTGATCGCGGCGCTGGCCGGAGTGAAGCTGGCCGCCGTTTCGCCCCGAAGCCCCCCAGCCGACCCGCTCGGCTTCAAGGACCGTCACCTCGACGCCGGCCTCGGCGAGATGCAGCGCGGCGGAGAGGCCGGTGTAGCCGCCGCCGACGATGGCGACGCGGGTCCCGAGCGTCTCCGAGAGGGCCGGGAAGGCCAGTACCGCGTCCGCCGTCGCGGCGTAGAGGGACGGGGCGTGGGCAGCCGGCACAGCCTGTCGGTCGATCACGTTCGCCGGGTTTGCTCCGGATAGGGCGTGCCGTCCCGATGCTCGTAGCCGCCGGGTTTCACGGCGGACGTCATGAGGTCGATGTCGGGGTAGGTGGCGCCGTCGCCTTCGACCCGCGTGCCGATCTCCAGCAGTACGACATCGCCGGCCGAGCGGTTCTGGAAATGGTGGCCGTTCTTGTCGCCCGCCTTGAAGCCGGCGCTGTCGCCGGCGCGGAGGATCTCCTCGCCATCGTCGGTGACCAGCACCACCTCGCCGGACACGACATGGATCAGCTCGTCGCTTTTCGTGTGCCAGTGACGCTGGCTCGACCACGCCCCGGGCGGCAGGGTGCAGAGGTTGACGCCAACCTGCGTCAGGCCGGCGGCATCGCCAAGCTTGATCTTGCGGCGGGCGCGGCATGGTTCATCGAACGGCGGCGGGTAAAGCGTGCCGGCGGACTGAGTGGCGGAGGCAAGGTCGATCTTCCGGGTCATGGGGGCCTTTCCCGTGGCGTCACACATTCAGCAGCAGATATTCCCGCTCCCACGGGCTGATCACCTGCATGAAGGTCTCGAACTCGGTCTTCTTGATCGCCCGGTAAGTGGCGACGAACCGTTTGCCGAAGATCTCGACCAGTTCCTCGCAGTCCTCGAAAAGCGCCACCGCCTCGAGGAGACCGCGGGGGAGGGCGATCTCGTCGTCATTGGCCGAGCCGGCCACCGGGTCGCCGGCGTTGATGCTCCCGACAAGGCCGAGATAGCCGCAGGCCAGCGAGGCGGCGATGGCGAGATAGGGGTTGGCGTCCGAGGAAGGGAGACGGTTCTCCAGCCGACGCGCCTGCGGGCTGGAAAACGGAACGCGGAGCGCCACCGTGCGGTTGTCGTAGCCCCACATGACGTTGACCGGCGCCGAGCCGGAACGGATCAGGCGGCGGTAGGAGTTGACGTACGGCGCCATGATGCAGGTCACCGCCGGCAGGTATTTCTGCGAGCCGCCGATGAATGAGAAGAACTCTGGCGTCGGGTCGCCGTTATTGTCGGAGAAGATGTTCTTGCCGGTGCCGGCGTCGGTCACCGACTGATGGATATGCATCGACGAGCCCGGCTCGCGCGACATGGGCTTTGCCATGAAGGTCGCGTACATGCTGTGGCGGAGGGCCGCCTCGCGGATCGTGCGCTTGAACAGGAAGACCTGGTCGGCGAGCACCAGCGGGTCGCCGTGCCGCAGGTTGATCTCCATCTGCGCTGCGCCCTCCTCATGGATGAGCGTGTCGATCTCCAGCCCTTGCGCGCCCGAGAAATCGTAGATGTCGTCGAACAGCGCGTCGAACTCGTTGACCGCCGCGATCGAATAGGACTGCCGCCCGGACTCCGGCCGCCCCGAGCGACCGGTCGGCGGCTCCAGCGGATAGTCGGGGTCGGTGTTCGGCTTGACGAGATAGAACTCGATCTCCGGCGCCACGACGGGCCGCCAGCCGCGATGCTCGTAAAGCTCGATGACGCGCCTCAGCACCTGGCGCGGCGCGATCTCCACCGGCCGACCGTCGCGATGATAGGCATCATGGATGAGCTGCGCCGTCGGGTCGGTCGCCCACGGCACGACGGCGAGAGTCGCAAGGTCGGGCTCGAACAGGATGTCCTGGTCTGCCGGGTCATGCTGGAAGCTGTCGTCGTCCTCGGGATATTCGCCGGTGATGGTCTGGGTCAGCACCGAGCTCGGCAGGGTCATGGTCGGCCCTTCGAGGAACTTCTCGACCGGCATCATCTTGCCGCGGCCGACGCCGGCCTGATCCGGCACGACGCACTCGATGTCTTCGATATTGCGCTCGCCCAGCCAGGCGCGCGCCTCGTCGAGCGAAGCTGCGCCGCGATGCGGCTCGGGGGCCTTTTCCTGCTTCTTTTTTCTTGCCAAGACACGGAACTCGTCGATTTTGCCGCCTCGAAAACCCCTCGTCGCCGGCCGGAATCGGCCGTGAAGGGAGAGCGGGGCTGGGGGCGTGGATTTATGACAACCCGGCAATCCTAGCACAGGCCGGTATCGGAACGGTTGTCGTCAGCCTGGATCAACCCTAACCTTGGTCCGTGCCTTGCATGAATTGCTTCGGAACGAGCGGCGACAATGAGGCCAAGGGAGTGCGATAATGATAAATAATATCAGCAAGTTAGCTGGATTGTCTGCTGCGCTGGTGCTTTTCGCCGCTGCCGGTGCCGCCGAAGAAAAGGTGGTCAATGTCTACAATTGGTCCGACTACGTAGACGACACTGTCCTTGAGGAATTCACCAAGGAGACCGGCATCAAGGTCATCTACGACGTCTACGACAACAACGACATCGTCGAGACGAAGCTCCTCGCCGGCGGCTCCGGCTACGACATCGTCGTGCCGACGGATTCCTACATGGCCCGGCAGATCAAGGCCGGCACGCTGATGCCCCTCGACAAGACGAAGATTCCGAACCTTTCTCATATCTGGCCGCTGATCAACGAGAAGCTGCAAGTCTACGACCCGGACAATGCATACGCCGCCAACTACATGTGGGGCACCACCGGCATCGGCTACAACGAGGCCAAGGTGAAGGAGCGTCTGCCCGACCAGCCGCTCGATACGTGGGACATCCTGTTCAAGCCCGAGCTCGCCGCCAAGCTCGCCGATTGCG
>JBDTLN010000352.1:0-3324 GCA_039934795.1 Bauldia sp.
CGTTTCGTCCGGCGAATCGTCGTCGACGAAGACGACTTCCCACGCAATGCCGCCGAGCGCCGCGTCCAGCCGCTCGACGAGAAGCGCGACATTGTCGCGCTCGTTGAAGGTCGGCACGACGACCGTCAGCTCGATCGTGGATATCCCGGGAGCATTCATGGTGGCGCGGGAAATTGAAGGCTGTGTCCAATGGCCAGGTCGAGACCGAGGACGACCTTGCCGGCTCGCGTGATCTCGACAGGGGCAAGCGGCGTCATCGAGGCGAAGTATCCGTCCGCTCCGCGCCGGCGCTGCTTGCCGCCGGCCTCCGACACCACGATGACGTCCCGACCGGAGAACGAACGCTGATCTTGTCGGGCGGCGAAGTGATGCGGGTTCTTGCAGAGGCAAAGCACGGGCACCCCGGCGCCCAAAGCGTAGCTTGCCTTGCCTGCCGTGGTCCAGTCGTCGGCCGCCACGACCGTGTCGGTTGTGAGGAGCCCGCGTTCCGACAGCGCATCCTTGAGCTCCGTCCAGTCGACAAGATAGACGGTGCGATCGGCGGGCCGCCCTTTGACCGAACGCGCCGACGCGATCGCACCGCTGGCCGCTTGCGCGACGAAAGCCGTCACAGAGACTGCAAAGATGAGGGATGCAGCCATGGCCAGCCATCGCGCCAGCGTTGGCCGGAGCGCGGCAAGCCGCGCCGCCTCACGACCGGCGAGCGGGAACGCGAATAGCCAGCCCGGCAGCGACCAGTGCGGCAGGCTCCGGACGCTCAGCGAAAGGATCGTGAAGACGGCGATCGGACCGATCGCCAAAAGCCCGAGCAACCAGCCCTTCGGTTCAAAAGGACCGGCCAGAATCGTCCGCACCAGAGCGTAAGCGAGAAGCAGAAACAGCCATGGCGTCAGGTACAGGGCCTGCCCGCCGATGTTGAGCAGAAGGTTTCCTGCGCTGATCGAGAATTCGTCGAAGCGGCCTTCCTGGAAAGCGAGCCCCGCCATCCCGTTCCGCGCATTCCAGACGACTACGGGCACGAACAGCAAGGCGCCGACAAGGACACCGATCCAGGGGCCCGGCGTCGCCAGCCAGCGCCGGCCACCTGGTGTCGTCGCGAGGAAGACGAACACGCCAGCGAAGAAGAAGATGGCGCTGTATTTCGACAGCAGCGCGAGACCGGCGAGACACCCCGCCAGAATCCATCTCAGCACCGGCAGTGCGGGCGGCGCCGGAGCAAAGACAATGTCGGCGACTGCCACCGCCGCGGCCAGGAGGAAGAAAACGAGCGGGCCGCCGGGTAACATCCAGCTTCCCGAAGCCAACGACAGGACTGGCGCGATGCTGAAGGCGATCACCGCCCAGAGGCCAGCCTCCGGTCCGAAAAGTCTCCTGGTCAGCAGGAAAATCAGCCAGGTCGAGCCGGCGAAGAGGAAGACAAAGGGCAGGCGCAGGACAATCGGCGCCTCACTGCCGGCGAGGCGGGCCGCCAGCCCCGCCAGCCAGACATGAAGGGGCGGATGATCGACATAGCTGAGGGAAAGGATCCGGGCGTTGCTCGCCATGTAGGATTCGTCGATCCCAAGACCCGTCGTCGATGCCACGACCAGGCGCAGAGCGGTGCCGATGATGATGATGAGAGCGACCGCTCGGCCCGGGGACATGACGCGATTGCAGAATCCAGAAAACGGGGCAGCCGACTGGACGGCAAGCTAGTCGAGGGTGGACGCCGCCGCAACGTCGACTTTGCGCGATAAACCAACCCCCTCGCAGCCACATCAGGACCAGCTATCATGCAAGGGCCGCCAAGAAAGCAAGAAGGGAGAAGCATGACCGACGTCTTTGTCATTGCCCAGGGGGGCGGCCCGACCGCCGTCATCAACCAGACCGTCGCCGGCGCCGTGATCGAGGCGCGCCGGCGCTACCCTGGCGCGAAGGTGCTGGGCGCCCGCCACGGCGTCCGGGGTCTTCGCAAGGACGATTTCATCGATCTGTCGGCCCTCTCGGACGCCGACCTGATGCGCTTCGCCGCCACCCCGAGCGCCGGCCTCGGATCGACCCGCGACAAGCCCGACGAGGCCTATTGCGCCGACATCCTCGCCGCCCTCCGCCGCGCCTCGGCGCGGGCCTTTATCTACATTGGCGGCAACGACACATCCAGTACGCTTCAGATTCTCGACGCCGCTGCTGGCGGCGATATGGCCTTCATGCATGCGCCGAAGACCATCGACAACGACCTCGTCGAGAACGACCACACACCCGGATTCATTTCCGCCGCCTGGTTCGTAGCCGCCGCCTTCCTCAGCATCGACCTCGACTTCCGCGCCATGCCCGGCATCTACGTCGCCATCGTGATGGGCCGACACGCCGGATTCCTCACCGCCGCCAGCGCCGCCTGGCGCCGCGACGACAGCGACGGGCCGCATCTCATCTACGTGCCGGAGCGCGCCTTCTCGACGCGCCGCTTCGTCGACGACATCGCCCGCGTCCGCGACCGCTACGGCCGCTGCACCGTCGCCATGTCGGAGGGCGTCCACGGCGCCGACGGCAAGGCCGTGGTCGAGCGCCTGCTCGGCGATCGCGTCGAGCGCGACGCCCATGGCAATGTCCGCCTCGCCGGCGGCGATCTCGGCGTCGCTGTGCAGGGGGCGCTTGACGAGGCCTTCCCGAAGATCCGCTCGCGCGTCGACACCTTCGGCTACATGCCACGCGGCTTCATCACCATGGCCAGCGACGTCGACCGCCGCGAGGCTTTCGATGCGGGCGCTTTGGCGGTTGCCGAGAGCAGCAAGGGAAGCGCATCGGTGGCGATCCAATACGATGGCGCCGCGACGGTGCTGCGGACCGTGCCCTTAGAGGCGGTCGCGGCAAAGACCAGGCTCATGCCGTCGGAGTTCCTGACCGCGGAAGGCACCGCCCTCGCCGCGGACGGCCTCGCCTATTTCAACCGCCTGGTCCCCAAAGCGCCGGACACGTTCCCGCCATTCCTTTGAGGCGATGGCGATCGGTGGCGAGCAGAGCGCGCGGGAGCCGAGACCCATCAACTGGACACCTCCAATAACCCAATAACCGCTTCGTCCTGGCGCTCATGTGAGCGTTGGCCGTTGAGGTGGATGTTGGCGGTGGGCGTGTCGACCGCGGCGCGGGGATCTCGGTCGGCTGTCCTGGCTTCTTCGTTGATTTCGGGTCAGGCGATGGCCGCCCGCTCCGTGAGCCAGACGGCGCGCTTCATGTTGTAGGCGATGTTGGCGAGGCCGATCTTCACCGTGGCCCGAGCGATACCGATCGTTCGGACGAAGAGGCCCATCGGTCCTTTTTGTCGGGCGAAGACATGCTCGACCGCCG
>JBDTLN010000353.1:0-3317 GCA_039934795.1 Bauldia sp.
AGGTGTAGAACATCGGCACGATGAAGAGCGTGAAGAGCGTGCCGATCGACATGCCCGTGGCGATGACGAGGCCGATGGAGTAGCGGGCGGCGGCGCCGGCACCCGAGGCAAGGATCAGCGGCGCTACGCCGAGGACCATCGCCGCGGTGGTCATCAGGATCGGACGAAGGCGGACGCCGGCCGCCTCGACCACTGCCTCGCGCCGCGACAGGCCCCTGGTGGCGCGGAGCTGGTTGGCGAACTGCACGATCAGGATGCCGTGCTTGGTGATAAGCCCGATCAGCGTGATGAGGCCGACCTGGGTGTAGATGTTGAGGGTGCCGAGGCCGAGGTTGAGCGGGATCAGGGCGCCGAAGATCGAGAGCGGCACCGACATCATGATGATGAGCGGATCGCGGAAGCTCTCGAACTGGGCGGCGAGAACCAGATAGATGACGATGACGGCGAGCGCGAAGGCAAAGAGGATCGTGTTGCCCTGCTCGATCTCAAGGCGCGACTGGCCGGCGAAATTCTCGAAGAAGCCGTCGGGCATCACTTCGCGGGCGATGTCGCGGATGGTCTGGAGGCCGTCGCCGGTGGTCACCCCCGGCTGGGGCAGCGCCGAAATGGTCGCCGAATTGAGCTGGCTGAACTGTTCGAGCGACGCGGGCGAAGCTTTGGTCTCGACGGTGACCACGGACGACAGCGGCACCATGGCGCCCGATGAGCTGCGCACGAAGAAGGCCGTCAGGTCTTCCGGGTTGAGCCGATCGTGCTGCGGCACCTGGGTGATGACGTCATAGCTGCGGCTGTCGCGATCGAATTTCGAAATGGCGCCGCCACCCACGAGAATGCCGAGCGTCGCGCCGATGTCGCTGACCGCGACGCCGAGGCTCGAAGCCTTGGCGCGATCGATCAGCACGCGCACCGCGGGCGTGTCCCAGGACATCGAGTTCTGGACGACGATGAACTTACCGGCACGCATTGCTTTCTGCCGGATCTCCTCGGCGACCTCATAGACCTTGTCCGAACTCGACGTGCTCTGGACGACGAACGAGATCGGCAAGCCACCACCCGCGCCCGGCAGCGAAGGCGGCGAGAAAACGAAGGCCTCGGCGCCGGCGACCTTGCCCATGTCTCCCTGCAGTTCTTGCTGGATCGCCTTCTGGCTGCGTTGGCGCTCGTCCCAGGGTTTCAGCGGCCAGATGGCGAAGGCCTGGTTGACCGACGGCACGCCGGTGATCTGGAACCGCGCGTCGAGCTCCGGCAAATCCTTGGTCAGGCCGTCGATCTGGTCGGTGTAGACCTTGACGTAATCCGAGGTGGCGTAGCGGGGCGCGTTGACGATAGCGAAGAGAGCACCGACGTCCTCTTCCGGCGCCAGCTCCGTCGATGTGTTGACGAAGAGAAAGGCGGCGGTGCCGAGAACCGCGGCGGCGACGATGAGCGTCACCGGTCGGTAGTTGAGGCTGGAATCCAGTCGGCGGCGATAGAATCCGGCGAAGCGCTCGAAGGTGCGGTCGATGAAAGCCTGCAGGCGGCCGGCATTGTGACGGAGCAGGCGGGCCGACATCATCGGCGAGATGGTGAGCGCGGCGAAGCCGGAGATGATGACCGCGCCGGCCAGGGTCACGGCGAATTCGCGGAAGAGCGAGCCGGTCAAGCCCTGCGTGAAGCCGATCGGAGCGTAAACCGCAGCCAGCGTAATCGTCATGGCCACGATCGCCGCAGAAATCTCGCGCATGCCGGTGATCGACGCATCCATCGGCTTCATGCCGTCTTCGATGTGGCGATGAATGTTCTCGACCACGACGATGGCGTCGTCGACGACGAGACCGATCGCCAGCACCATGGCCAGCAGCGTCAGCGTGTTCAGCGAAAAGCCGAAGAGATACAGCAAGAAACAGACGCCGATCAGCGACAGCGGGATCGTCACCACCGGAATGACGACAGTGCGGAGCGACCCGAGGAAGAGGAAGATCACGACGACGACGATGAGCACCGCCTCGGCGATCGTCTTGAAGACCTCGTTGATGGAGGCGCGGATGAATTTGGTCGAGTCATAGACGAGGTAGATGGAGGTACCCTTCGGCATGCCCTCCTGGATGCGCGGCAATTCGTCGATGACCGCGGTCGACACCGACAGGGGATTGGCGGCCGGCGTCGGAAAGATGCCAAGAAACGTGCCGAGCTTGCCGTTGAAGGAAACCTTGACGTCTGTGGAGGCCGGCGCCAGTTCGACCCTGGCGACATCGCGGAGATGCACCACATCGTCGCCGCTGGCGCGGACCGGCAGGGCGGCAAATGTGGTCGCATCCTGAAGCGTGGTCTGCATCTCGATGCGGAAGGCAACGAGTTCGTTCTGGGTCTTGCCCGGCGCCGACAGGAAGTTGGAGCTGGCAATGGCGGCGCGAATGTCCGCCGCGGTGACGTTGTGCGCAGCCATCAGCACCGGATCCAGCCAAACGCGCATGGCGAAGGTCTGGGCGCCGAGCACCTGGGCATCGGCGACGCCATCGACGGTGGAGAGGCGCGGCTGGACGACCCGCGTCAGATATTCGGTGACCTGGGGCGCCGACATCTGGTCGCTCTGCACCGCCAGATACATGAGCGCGAATTGCTGGCCGGTCCCTTTGACGATGACCGGATCGAAGGCGTCGGTCGGCAGCTGGTTGCGCACCTGCTGGACCTTGGCAGTGACCTCGCCGAGCGCCGTGTCGGGATTGGTGTTGAGGCGCATATGCACCTGGACGGTGCTGACACCGAGGGTCGAGTTTGCGGTGATGTAGTCGACACCCTCGGCTGACGAGACGGCCTTGGAGATCGGCGTCGTGATGAAGCCCTGCATCAGGTCGGCGCCGGCGCCGGCATAGACGGTGGTGATGGTGATCACCGTCTCCTCGACCTTCGGATATTGGCGGATGGCGAGGTTGAGAATGCCCTGGCCGCCGAGGAGAAGGATGAAAAGCCCGGCCACCGTCGACAGCACGAGGCGGCGGATGAAAAGCTCGGACATCGCTCAGCCTCCCGTTCCGGCAGACTTTTCGAGCTTCGACGGATCGACTGTGTTGTCGATCACCACCGGGGAACCGCTGGTTAGGCGGTTCTGGCCGGCGGTGATGACCTTCTCGCCTGGCGTCAAGCCGGACTGGATCTCGACGAGCCCGGCGTTGCGGCGGCCCGTCTTGACGAAGGCCTGGCGCGCCACGAGCTTCGGCGCCGGCGGCTTGGCGTCGGCGGCGGGCGCCGGCGCCGGCGCCGGGGCCGGGGTCGCGGCGGGCGCCGGCGCGGCGGCGGGAGCCGGCGGCGCCTCCTCGACGACAAAAACGTAGTCTCCG
>JBDTLN010000354.1:0-3310 GCA_039934795.1 Bauldia sp.
GGTGAGGAACGCGGTCTTGGCGACCTTCCGCTCGACGATTGCGTTGGTCGCCCGAGTGGTGCCGTAGATGAAAAGCGCCGTTTCGGCGAGGATTTCACCGGCTGCCTTGCCGAATTGCTGCGCCGCTTCGCCGACCGCGGCGAGCACGCCGGCGAACGCCCGCTCCGGCGTGGTGAGCGCCTTGCCGATGGAGAGCCGGCCCGTCCGGTCCGACACGACGACGTCGGTGAACGTCCCGCCGGTGTCGACCGATATGCGATAAGCCATTCAGGAAGTCTCTTGGGCTCAGAAGTGAAACGCGGAGGCCGTCAGCGGCGCCGCCATGAGTTTCCTAATGCCATATTCATTTGTCAATGACGAACACAGGCATCATGCGCCCCGAGTCGCCGGCGGGCGAGCGCGGATCATGTGCGGCAGGGCGCGGATGCCGGTCGCCACCACGATGGCGAGGGCCTGGATGAAGAGCTGGACGGCCGGGCTGGCGCCCATCGACAGCACCAGTTGGCCGAGCTGGGTGATGAACAGTGCGGCGACGCCGGACGCGACGACGCTGCCGCGCCCGCCGGTGAAAGGCGTGCCGCCGACGACGAGCGCCGCGACGCCCGGCAGAAGGTAGTCGATCCCGGCATTTTGCGCGGCGTTGCCGATGAATCCGGCGAGCAGCATTCCGGCGATGGCGAAACTGAACCCGGCGAAGGCATAGGCCCCGACCTGGTAGCGCTCGGCGACGATGCCTGCCGCTTCGGCGGCCCGCGGGCTGACGCCGACAGCAACGAAGCGCCGGCCGACGGCCGCGTAGCGCGTCAAGACCGCGACGATGGCAATGAAGATCACGGCGACGAGGATCAAATAGGGCAAGCCGAAGAACCGCGCCGTGCCGAAGTCGCGGAGAAGCGTCGGCGTGGTGAGCGGCGCCCCCTTCGATATCTCGCGGACCGCGCCGATGATCAGCGCATTGGTTGCCAGCGTCGTCACGATGGGCGTGATGTTGACGCGCGTGACGAGAAGCCCGTTCACGGCGCCAACCAGCGTTCCCACAGCCAAGGTCGCCGGGATCGCTATCCACAGGGGCCGGCCCTCGAAGCCCCAGGTGGAGACGAGAATCCCGGCAAGCGCGATGGCGCCGACGGCTGACATATCGAGGCCGCGCTGCTGGATGACCAGAGTCTGGCCCACCGCGACGATCGCCAGGATGCCGGCGAACGGGAGCATGGCGCGGAGCGCACCCGGGGTCACCGATCCCGGCGCGATCGCCGCGCTGGCGACAAAAAGGAAGATGGTTCCGATCCAGATCCAGCCATATTCGCCGATCCGCAGGCGCCTACGCCGCGGCGCCGCGGCTCGCAGCGATGTCTTGCGGGACATTTCTTCGACCGACATGCGGCTCAGCTCGCCACGACCATCTGGCGGCTTCGCGAATAGAGCGCGACGCCGACGAGGACCATGGCACCCTGCAGGTAGAAGTTCCACGCATCGCTGAGCTGCAAGAACGTCGAGACCACGTTGACTTGGTTGAGCAGCAGCGCGCCGAGGAGGGCGCCGATGAACGAGCCGCGCCCGCCGGCAAGGCTGCCGCCACCGATGACCACCGCGGCGATGCTGGCGAGCGTGTAGTTGAGGCCGGCTTTGGCGTCTCCGACGCCGACCTGGGCGAGCATCGGAATAGCGGCGATCGCGGCGAAAAGGGCGCACGCGACATAGGCCCAGAAGCGAAGGAGACGCGGCGGTATGCCGACGACCCGCGCCGCCTCGGGTTTGGAGCCGAGGCCGCGGATCGAGATGCCGAGCGTCGTGCGGAAAAGGACGTATTCGAGGACGACGCCGATGACGACGGCGACGATGAGCGTGATCGGCACGAAGCCGATCTTCGTGCCGATGACCTTCATCAGTTTGGTGTCGATCAGCCCCGAGGGCGACGGCCGGAGGACAAGCGAGATCGCCTGGACGCCCATGAACGTCGCCAGTGTCGCGATCATCGGGTGGATCGAGATCTTGTCGACGAGCAGGAAATTGACGACGCCCACGGCGAAAGCCGCGAGGAAGATCAGGATGAGCCCAACGACGAAGGAGCCTGCGCCGGCTTTCGAGCCGAGAAAATAGGAGCCGATGACTACGCAGAGGCCCATCAGCGGGCCGACCGACAGGTCGATCTCGCCGATCAGCATGATGACCTGCTGGCCGTACGCCACCAACGCCAGCGTCGCCACCAGGCCAAGCACGCCGCCAAGGTTGCGCGCGGTCAGGTAGTACTCATTGACCATCGAGGCGTAGGCGCCGAGGAGGACGACCGCCAGCCCGACGAGGACGATCGGCGCCGAGTTGCCCGCCGCCCAGCGCCAGAACGCTCCGATGTCGCGACGCGCCTCCTTCCGCTCGGACGCACAAGTCAGGATGGTGGTGGTGACACCGTTTTCCGTCACCGCATCGCCGGACAGGATTTCGGCGACCTCGCCGCGCGAGAAAATAGCCACCCGGTCGCAAAGGCCGACGAGTTCCGCGGCGTCGGAGGAGACGATGACGATGGCCGTGCCGTCGGCGGCGATCTGGCGGAGAATCCGGTAGATTTCCGAGCGCGCGCCGACATCGACGCCCTGCGTCGGTTCGTCGACCAGCAAGACGACGGGCTCGGCGGCAAGCACGCTGGCGAGGATCAGTTTCTGCTGGTTGCCGCCCGACAGCGAGCTCATCGGTGTCTCGAGGGTCGGCGTCTTCACCGCAAAGGTGGTCACCGCCCGGCCGGCCCGTTCGGCTTCCGATGCGCCGCTGATGAAGCCGAAGGCGGTGTCGCGGGAAATGCTGCGGATGGCGAAATTGTCCTTGACGCTCAGCTCGGCGAGGATGCCCTCGCGGTGCCGGTCGCCGGGCAGGTAGCCGATGCGGTTGGCCGCGGCGCTGGCCGGCCCGCGCAGCCTTACGCGCCGCCCGTTGATGGCGACGCTGCCCTCGCCGATGCCGCCGAGGCCGGCAAGGGCGCGGAGGAATTCGCGCTGGCCGTTGGCGTCGATGCCGGCGAGGCCGACGATTTCGCCGCGGCGGAGCTGAAGCGAGACGTTGCGAAAGCCCTTGCCCGAAAGGCGGGCGATGTCGAGCACCACGGGCCGGTCGCCGAGATCGGCGCTCTTGGCCGGGTAGTCGTGGTTGAGAGCGCCGCCGACGATCAGCTCGACAATGCGCTTCTCGTCGACCGCGGCGATGTCGAACGTGCCCTGGCCCATGCCGTCGCGGAGGACGGTGATCCGCTGCGCGATGCGTCGCACCTCGCGGATGCGGTGCGAGATATAGACGACCGCGGTTCCGGCGGCGGCCACTT
>JBDTLN010000355.1:0-3308 GCA_039934795.1 Bauldia sp.
AGCAGCGCCGGCAGCAATGTCGGCAGGACGACGCGGCGCATCGTCTGGCGCCGCGTCGCGCCAAGCGTCGCCGCCGCTTCCTCGACTTCGCGATCGAGGTCTTCGAGAATCGGCTGCACGGTGCGCACGACAAAGGGCAGGCCGATGAACACCAGCGCAACGAAGACACCCGCCGGGGTGTAGGCGACCTTGATGCCGAGCGGCTTCAGAAACTGACCGATCCAGCCGTTCGGGGCGTAGAGCGCCGTCAGGGCGATGCCGGCGACGGCGGTCGGCAGGGCGAAAGGCAGGTCGATGAAAGCATCGAGCATCTTGCGGCCGGGGAAGCGGTAGCGGACCAGCACCCAGGCGACGATCAGACCGAAGATCGTGTTGAAGAACGCGGCGACGAACGAAGCGCCGAAGCTCAGGCGAAGCGCGGCGAGCGTCCGTGCATCAAAGGCGATGCGCCAGAATTCCGACCAGCCGAGGGACGTCGTCCGCAACACCAGCGCGGCCAGCGGAATGAGGACGACGAGGCTGAGATAGGTCAACGTAAAACCGAGCGCCAACCCGAATCCCGGGATGACGCTCGGCTTCCGCAGCGCAAAGGCTGACGCGATGCTCATCGGCGGCAAGGAACTCCCCGGGCTGGTTGGTCGGCTAGTTGGTCGGCTTGTAGATCTGGTCGAAAATGCCGCCGGCGGCGAAGAATTTCGGCGTCACCGTTTTCCAGCCGCCGAAAGACGGGTCGTCAATGGAGACCAGCTTGACCTCGTGGAAGCGCTTGAGGTCTTCCGGGTCGACAAGTTCGGGCAAGGCCGGGCGGTAAAAATTCCTGGCGATGATCTTCTGACCGACATCGCTGTAGAGGTATTCGAGATAGGCCTCGGCAACCTTGGTCGTGCCCCTCGGGTCGGTGTTGCCGACGACCACGGCGACCGGCGGCTCGGCCTTGATCGAGGTCGGCGGCACGACGATGTCGAATGTGTCAGGCCCAAGCTCGTTGACCGCGAGGAAGGCCTCGTTCTCCCAGGCAAGCAGCACGTCGCCGATCTCGCGCTGGACGAAGGTCGTGGTGGAGCCGCGCGCGCCGGTGTCGAGCACCGGCACGTGCCGGTAGAGCGCGGTGACGAATTCGATGCTCTTTTTCTCGTCACCGCCGAAGGCGGTGTTGGCGTAGTTCCAGGCGGCAAGAAAGTTCCACTGGGCGCCGCCCGAGGTCTTCGGGTTCGCCGTGATCACCTCGACGCCGTCCTTGATGAGATCGCCCCAGTCCTTGATCCCCTTCGGATTGCCCTTGCGGACGAGGAAGACGATGGTCGAGGTGTAGGGCGTCGAATTGTGCGGCAGCTTGCCGCGCCAGTAGGCCGGGATCTTTCCGCTCTTGTCGGCGATCTTGTCGATGTCGCCTTCGAGGGCGAGGGTGACCACATCGGCGGCGAGGCCGTCGATCACGGCCCTCGCCTGCGCGCCCGAGCCGCCGTGCGATTGTTCGATGGTCACCGTCTCGCCGGCCTTTTCTTTCCAGTAAGCGGCGAAGGCGGCGTCGTAGGCCTTGTAGAGTTCTCGGGTCGGATCGTAGGAGACGTTGAGAAGCGTGGTGTCGGCCGAGGCGGCGGCGGCGAAGCCAAGGCTGGCAAGCGCGAAAGCCGCGGCGATATTTCGCAATCTGGCGGGGCGGATCATGACGAGACTCCCGTTTGCTGCCAACCAGATATTCTCGACATAGATACTCGTCATTCTCAACGAACGAAGAGCCATCCTAGCCCAAGAGAGGAGAAATGCATTCCGGCTTTGGTCAGGCAGCAGGAACGATTTCGCGAATCGCTGGATTGAGGGGCACCGGGCGCAGGACGTCGGCGAGGGTGGTCGAGTCAAGGAGCAGGAGCTGCGCCGCCCAGGTGTCGGCGAACAGCCGGCGAACCACGCAAGTTTTTTCGTCGGCGCAGTCGATGCAGCGGCGGTACGCCGTGCGGGAGATGCAGGGCAGCGGCGCGATCGGCCCGTCGATTGCCCGCAAGATATTGCCAATGCTGATGTCTTCGGGCCGCTTGATCAGCACGTAGCCGCCTGCCCGGCCGCGCCGGCTGGCGACCATGCCCTGATGCTTCAGGTCGAGAAGGATGTGCTCAAGGAATTTTCGCGGCACGGCCGCCTTGGTGGCGATGTCCTCGATCTGGACCGAAGAGCCGGCCGGCAGGCCGCCGAGATGCGCCAGCGCCTTGAAGGCATATTTTGCTTTCTGGGAGATCATGAACGCCTGGCCGAAACGCGACTTGGAGAGTCGTCTATATGCGATATCGGCAGCGTTGTGAACGAGTTACGCCGGCTATCCCACGCGTTGGTGGGCGAGATAGGTCGAGCGCCGTCCTGCGGCGACCGCCTTGGCCTCGTAGCGGGTCGAGTTCCAGCCCGGAAACGGCAGAAGCCAATCGTCGGAACGCTCGGCCGTCCACGCGAAGTCCGGCCTGCCGGCGAGTTGCAGCAGCGTCCAGTCCGCATAGGCGGCGATGTCAGTGGCCACACGGAAAAGCCCGCCGGGGATGAGAACGCGTGCGATCCGGTCGAGATTGGCCGAACTGACGAAGCGTCGCTTGCGGTGGCGTTTCTTAGGCCAGGGGTCGGGATAGAGAAGATCGACCCGTTCGATCGAAGCTGCCGGCAACCAGTCCAGGAGCACTACGGCATCGCCGCCGAACAGCCGGATGTTGGCAACTTCCTCCTCGGCAATGGCCGTCACCGCTTTTGCCATGCCGTTGAGAAAGGGCTCGACGCCGATATATCCAACCTCTGGCCCCGCGAGCGCATCGTAGATCATGTGCTCGCCGCCGCCGAAGCCGATCTCCAGACGCACCGAGGAGACCGTGGCTGGGAAGAGCGACGCCAGATCGGAGGGGGCGGGGTTGGTGAGATCGAGGGCCAGTTCAGTGAAGCGCGTCTCCATCAGGTGGACGCGCCGCGCCGACAGGGGCTTGCCCTTGCGGCGGCCCCAAAGGGAATCGCGGCGATCGTTTATCATGCGACAGCGGCTCTACGATAACGAGACGGAGCCCGAACCGGCGCGTCCGGCTAAACTACCCGACGGCGTCGCGGATCGCTCCGACGAGATCGGTCCGCTCCCAGGAGAAGCCGCCATCGGCTTCCGGGGCGCGGCCGAAATGGCCGTAGGCGGAGGTGCGCGCGTAGATCGGACGGTTGAGGCCGAGATGTTGCCGGATGCCGCGCGGAGAGAGGTCCATGACCTTCGACACAACCGTCTCCAGCCGGTCTTCGTCGACACGGCCGGTGCCGTGCAGATCGACCAGGATCGAAAGCGGCTGCGAGAC
>JBDTLN010000356.1:0-3304 GCA_039934795.1 Bauldia sp.
CGCCTGCTGGAGACGATGATCGAACTGAAGAAGCAGGGCGTCGCCCAGATCATCATTTCCCACCGCCTTCAGGACATATTCCAGGTCGGCGATCGCGTCATGGTGCTGAAACGCGGCGAGAATGTCGGTGACCGCTATATCCGGAATACCACCGAGCACGACGTGCTTGGTCTTATCGTTTCGGGCACGCCGGAAACCGCGCTGACCGCCGACGAGGCGCTGGCCAGCGCGGCTTGAGGCCGCGCCGCCAATCTTGTCAGACGCGAGGCGCCAAGCCATTGTCCGCCCAACGGCCCGGATCGAGGCCACGCGGAGGAGGGCGCCCTTGCCGAATTTCCCGATTGTCGACGCACACGTTCACATCTACGACCCGGCGGCGCTGCCCTATCACTGGCTGAAAAACGCGCCGGCGATAAACAAGGCGCACCTGCCCGCCGACTACACTCGGCTGACCGCGCCCGTCGTCGTCGAGAAATATGTCTTCGCCGAGGTCGACGTGGAAGTCGGGCGCCACGTTGACGAGGCGAACTGGGTCGCGGAGCAGGCAAAGGCCGACAAGCGCATCGCCGGTATCGTCGCGTCGGTTCCCCTGGAGCGCGGCAAAGCCGTGGAGGCGGATCTGGCGGTCCTGGCGAAGATGCCGCTGGTCAAATCGATCCGGCGCCTGATGCAGCATTTCGTCGATCAGCCGGGCTGGTGCCTTCAACCCGGCTTCGTCGAGGGCATGAAGCTGCTGCCGAAATACGGTCTCAGCTTCGACCTCTGCATCCTCCATCCGCAGATGGCCGACACGATCGAACTGGTGCGGCGCTGCCCCGAGGTGAGCTTCATCCTCGACCATATCGGCAAGCCGGGCATCAAGGCCAACCTCCGCGAGCCGTGGTGGAGCCAGATGAAGGAACTGGCGAGCCTGCCCAACGTCATCTGCAAGGTGTCGGGCGTCGTCACGGAGGACGACCACAAGGCGTGGACCTACGACCGGGTGGCGCCTTATGTCGCGCGCTCCATCGAATGCTTCGGCTTCGACCGGGTGGCGTTCGGCGGTGACTGGCCGGTCCTCGAACTTGCCTCGACCTATCCGCGCTGGGTCGAGGTCGTCGACCGGGTGACGGCGGGCTCGTCGGAGGCGGACCTCCGCAATCTCTATCGCGACAACGCCATCCGCTTCTATCGGCTTTAACGACGGCCGAACGGCCGCTTCCTCAATCGGACAGGGCAGGGAACACCAACATGGCATCGAGCGTACGCGTCGCGGGGGTCGGCTGCGGCTTCTTCGCCGGCAATCACTACAATTCGTGGAACGACCTCAAGGGCGAGGGCGCCGAGCTGGTCGCGGTCTGCGACATCGACGCCAAGAAAGCGGAGGTGACGGCAAAGAAGTTCGGCGTGCCGAAGTGGTACACCGATTTCGACGAGATGCTCGCCAAGGAGAAGATCGATCTTCTCGACGTCATCACGCGGATGGACACGCACCGGATGCTGGTCGAAAAGTCGATCGGCAAGAAGATCGCGACCATCGTCCAGAAGCCGTTCGCACCGGACTGGAACGATTGCGTTGCCATGACAGCCGCGGCCGACAAGGCCAGCGTGTTCCTCGCCGTTCACGAGAATTTCCGCTTCCAGGCGCCGCTCATCAGGGTCAAGCGCGTCATTGAATCCGGGGAGATCGGCGCGCCGACCTGGGCGCGCGTCTCGTTCCGCACCGGCTACGATATCTATTCCGGGCAGCCCTATTTCTACGACGAGATCCGTTTCATCATCCTCGACCTCGGTATCCACACCCTCGACATCGCCCGCTTTCTGCTCGGCGAAGTCGACCTGGTCTCGTGCCAGACCCAGCGCCGCAATCCGAAGGTCAAGGCCGAGGACACGGTGACCGCGATTCTCCGCCACACCTCCGGCGCGGTTTCAGTCAACGACTTCTCCTACGAGTCGCGGCGGCTTCCCGATACGTTCCCCAATACGCTGCTGGAGATCGAAGGGCCGAAGGGCGCGATCGTCGTCGACAACGACTTCAAGATGCGCGTCGCTGTCGATGGCAAGCTGCGGCTCGAGGACCTGGGCACGCCGCTCCTTTCATGGACCTCGCATCCATGGCACGTGGCGCAGGAGAGCGTGCTGAATACGTGCCGGAACATGCTGTCGGCTTTCCGCACTGGGCGCGACGCCGATACCAGCGCCCGCGACAACCTCAAGACCTACGCCGTCGCCGAAGCCTGCTACGAGTCGGCCGAGAAGGGCACCATGGTGCATCCACGACATTTTCCCTGAGGGGACGGCCCGATAGAACCGGCCAACGCCCGGGGGAGGAGCGAGGCAATGGCTTCATTCGACTATGTCGTCGTCGGCGCCGGTTCGGCCGGTTGCGTCCTGGCGGCGCGCCTCAGCGAGGACCCGGACGCCAGCGTATTGCTTCTCGAGGCGGGCGGGCCCGACGCCAATCCCGATATCCACGACCCGGCGAAAGCCTGGCAGGTCTGGATGACCGAGGACGATTGGTGGCTGCCGACCGTTCCGCAATCGGGGCAGGGCGGCCGGAGCCTTTTCATTCCGCGCGGCAAGATGCTCGGTGGTTCCAGTTCGCTCAACGGCACGATCTATGTCCGCGGTGCCCGCGCTGACTACGACCACTGGGCCTATCTCGGCAATCCGGGATGGGACTATGAGAGCGTGCTGCCGTATTTCCGGAAGTCGGAAGACTATTACGGCGGCGCCGGTCCGTATCACGGCGTCGGCGGGCCGCTGACCGTATCGAGGATTACGAGGCCGAATCCGGTCACCGAAGCGTTCCTTGCGGCCGGCCAGGCCATGGGTCTGCGGCTGAACGAGGATTTCGCCGGCGAGCACGAACTCGGCATTGGACTTTGCGACCTGACGGTGCGCGACGGCAAGCGATGGAGTACGGCGGCCGCCTTCCTGCGGCCGGCGATGAACCGGCCGAACCTGACGGTCCTGACCCGCGCGCCGTCGCGCAGGATCGTCGTTCGCGACGGCCGCGCCGCGGGCGTCGAATATCTGCAGGATGGAGAGGTGAGGATCGCCGAGGCGCGTGGCGAGGTGATCCTTGCCGCCGGCGCCTTCGGCTCGCCGAAGCTGCTGATGCTGTCCGGCATCGGCGACGCGGAAGATCTCGCGGCACTTGGCATCGAGGCCCTGGTCGACCTGCCGGGCGTGGGCAAGAACCTCCAGGATCATCTGCTGACCTTCGTCATTCACGAGGCGAAGAAGCCTGTGCCGCCGCAGCAGAACAACATCCTCGAGGCGCACTTCTTCGCCAAGTCGGACTGGCGTCTGCCGACCGCCG
>JBDTLN010000357.1:0-3304 GCA_039934795.1 Bauldia sp.
TCCCTTATTGATAGTCGGTCCGTCTGGCAAAGTCGCAACTCGGGAACGCCGAGGAGATCGACCTTGGCCTCGTTGGAATAGGTCACCATGCCGCGATCGAAGACCGCCGACGAGCCAGGGATCTCCGTCAGCATCGCGGAGATAAGGCCGCCCGTGCAGGATTCGGCGGTGGCCACCTTCAGGCGGCTCTTGGCAGCCTTGTCGATGATCTCGCGCGCCAGCGGCAGCAGTTCTTCAAACGTGCTCATGGGGTTGCCGCGAAAGGAAGTCGGACCGTTGCAGTTGCGATCGCCGCTATGCCTTCGCCGCGGCCGATAAACCCCATCCGTTCGTTCGTCGTCGCCTTCACACCGACGCGATCGACGCCGACGCCGCGCATCGCGGCGATGCCGGCGCGCATGGCGTCGCGGTGGGGATTGACCTTCGGCGCCTCGGCGACGATTGCGACATCGAGATGGGCAAGAGCGCCGCCCCGCGCCGCCACCCGCGCCACCGCGTCGGCGAGAAACCGGTCGGACGAAGCGCCGCGCCAGCGCGGATCGGACGGCGGGAAATGCACGCCAATGTCGCCATCGGCGAGGGCCCCGAGAATCGCGTCGGTGAGCGCATGCAGCGCCACATCGGCGTCGGAGTGTCCGACGAGGCCGTGCGTGTGCGGGATCTCGACACCGCCGAACACGATCCGGTCGCCGGGCCCGAACGTGTGGACGTCGTATCCCGTGCCGACGCGCACGTCGCCGAGGCGGAGCGCCGCCTCGGCGACGAGGCGACCGTCGGACGCGGCGATGTCGGCAGCGGTCGTCAGCTTGATGTTGCCGGTCTCGCCGGCAACGACTGTCACGGCGATGCCCGCCCATTCGGCCACGGCCGTGTCGTCGGTGAAGACGAGTCCGGATGATGCCGCCCGCTCATGGGCGGCGTGAATCGCGTCAAAGCGGAAGCCTTGTGGCGTCTCGGCCGCGTAGAGCCCGTCGCGCGGCACGGTGCCGGTAACGACACCGCGCGCGTCGACCGCCTTCAGGGTGTCGGCAACGGGGAGGGCAGGGAGCACTGCGACGGCATCCTTCAGAGCGCCCGTCACGCGGTCGATGAGAGCATGGCTCCCGAACGGCCGGACGGCATCGTGGATCAGCACATTATCCGGCGCCGCCGCGGCAAGGGCAGCCAACCCCCGCCGCACCGACTCCTGCCGCGTCGCACCGCCGGTCACCGGCGGCAAAAGCCTGTCATGTTGCGGTGCGACAGATTCATACTGGGCGGCATCGTCGGCGTGGGTTACGACCAGCACCGGGCCAATTGTCGGATGGGAGAGGAAAAGATCGAGGGTGCGTCGCAACACCGCCCGCCCGGCCAGCATCCGATATTGCTTCGGGCCGTCTAGGCCTCCAGCGCGAACGCCGCGGCCAGCGGCGACAATGAGGGCAGCGGTGCTTGGAATCTCAGCCATTTCCTGCTTCCGAAAGGCTCCAGGGAACCAGAATTTTCGCCGCAGTTACTAGCACATAGCACGCGCGGAGCGATCCTTTTGGCGGTATTTTGGCAGGGGCTTGCTGTGCTGCACAATATGACTAAGATATGGGCAGATACTGAGGTGCTTAATTCCTATGCAGATTGAGCCAGGAGCTGGCGCAGAGTCATTGTCCCGGCCGCTTTCCATCGGCCCGGTGAGTGTGCCGAACCGTGTCTTCCTCGCACCGATGTCCGGAGTCTCCGACCGTCCTTTCCGCCGCCTTGCAGCGGACTTCGGCGCCGGGCTCGTCGTCTCCGAGATGGTCGCCAGCGAATTCCTCGTCGCCGGCAACGCCGAAGCGAAGCTGCGTGCCGAGCGGGCAGGCGAGGGTCCCCACGTTATCCAACTCGCCGGCCGCGAAGCGCGCTGGATGAGCGCCGGCGCGCGCGCCGCCGCCGATGCCGGCGCCGACATCATCGACATCAACATGGGCTGCCCGGCAAAAAAAGTGACCGGCGGCTATTCCGGCTCCGCGCTGATGCGCGACCTCGATCACGCCCTGACCCTGATCGATGCGACGGTCGAGGCGACCGCGCTGCCGGTCACGCTGAAAATGCGCCTCGGCTGGGATGGCGCCTCGCTTAAC
The DNA here is from genome assembly GCA_039934795.1 of Bauldia sp. GTDB lineage: Bacteria > Pseudomonadota > Alphaproteobacteria > Rhizobiales > Kaistiaceae > CAMCWB01. Next base: position 2,097 of record JBDTLN010000357.1, read on the forward strand.
GCGCCCGAGCTGGCGCGTCGTGCCGAGGCCGCCGGGGTCCGCCTCGTCACGGTCCATGGCCGCACCCGCTGCCAGTTCTACAACGGCGACGCCGATTGGTCGGCCATTCGCGCCATCAAGGATGCCGTCTCGATCCCGGTCATCGCCAATGGCGACCTCGTCGACCCCGCCGGGCTTGCAGAGATGCTCCGCCTCTCGGGTGCGGACGGAGTGATGATCGGCCGGGGCGCCTATGGCCGCCCCTGGCTTCCAGGCCACCTCGCCACTTATGCAGCGACCGGCGTCATGCCCGAAGCGCCCGGCGGCGCGGCGCTCCTCGAACTCGTCTCGACTCACTACGAAGCGATGATCGATCACTACGGCGGGTTCCACGGCCCGCGCGCTGCCCGCAAGCATCTGGGCTGGTACATCGACCGGTTCGCCGGCCCACAGCCGCTGCGCCGCGCCATCGTCACCGAGCCTCGCCCCTCCGCGGTTCTTCGGATGCTGGCCGAATATTTCGCGGCCGCGGGCGAAAGGCAGGCGGCATGAATCTCGGCGCCCTGACGTTCAGCCGCGGCACCAGGGTGGGCGACGCACCGGCCGGCGCCTTGCTCGACGCCTTGCCGCACCCGGTGCTGCTCGTCGACGCCGAGGGCGCCATCAGCCAGGCGAACTCCGCAGCCGAGGCGTTCTTCCACGCCTCCACAAACGTCCTCCGCCGCCATCCGCTGGCCTATTTCGTTCCCTTCGGCAGCCCGCTTCTGGCGCTCGTCGATCAGGTTCGCCAGCGCGGCGCGCCGGTCAACGAATATCGCGTCGACATCGGCACGCCGCGGAACGGCGGCGAGCGCGTCGTCGACATCTATGCGAGCCCGATCCTTGAGGCCGGCGACAGCGTCGTCGTGGTTCTCCAGGAGCGGACGATGACCGACAAGATCGATCGCCAGCTCACCCATCGCGGCGCCGCCCGCACCGTCACCGGCCTGGCGGCGATGCTCGCCCACGAGATCAAGAACCCGCTGTCGGGTATCCGCGGCGCCGCGCAGCTTCTCGAATCGTCGGTCAACGACGAAGACCGCGCCCTGACCCGCCTGATCTGCGACGAGGCCGACCGCATCGTGAAGCTGGTCGATCGCATGGAGGTCTTTTCCGACGAACGCCCGATCGAGCGTGAGCCGGTCAACATCCACAGCGTCCTCGACCACGTCCGCCGTCTGGCGCAATCG
>JBDTLN010000358.1:0-3301 GCA_039934795.1 Bauldia sp.
GTGGTGGATCGCCGCGGTGATGCGCCGGCCGCGCTTCGCGATGATCGCGCCGGCTATGCCGGCAAGCGGAGGCAACGGTCTTGCCATGCGCCTTGGCATGTTCCTCGAGGCCCTGGCCAGCGCGGGCGACACAACCCTTCTGGTCATCCCGGTTGCCGGCCCCGCCGACGTGCCGCCGGTCCTTGCCGAGCGCCTTGGCGTTGCCGTCCAGGTGATCGAGATATCCGGCCGCGCCGACACGCAATTCGCCCTCCTGTCGCGCCTCGCCGCTCCGGCGGCGCGCCTCGCGGCATTCCGCGCCTATGGGCGGCCAAGTCTTGCCGCGGCGCTGTCGCGGCCCGTGCTGGCGGACATCGCGGCATTGGTGACCGGCGGCGCGTTCGACCTCGTCCATGTCGGCCGGCTCTATCTCGGCGAGGCGGCGCTTCACCACCGCGGCGCCAAAACCATCGACATCGACGATGACGACAGCTTCGCCTATCGCAGCCGCGGCGCTGTGTTGCGAAAGCAGGGGAACGCCGCCGCCGCCGACTGGGCCGTCGCCGAATCGCAGGCCTTCGCAAGCCTGGCGCAGGCGATCTTGCCTGCCTACGACGCTGTCTTCTCGGCGGGTGGCGCCGCCGACGCCGCGGTGCCGGCGGAGGCAATCCAGAATGCGGTGACGATGCCGCGCGATGCTGCCGGCGGCGGCGACGGGCGCACCATCGTCTTCGTCGGTGCCCTTGGCTATGACGTGAACGTCGACGGCATCCTGTGGTTCATCCGCGCCGTCTGGCCAACGGTCCGGCGCACGTCATCGGTAGCCCTTCACCTTCTCATCGTCGGTCGCGATGCTCCCCAGTCGCTCCGGGCCTGGGACGGGCGGGCCGGCATAGCGGTGCTCGGCGCCGTGGACGATCTCGGCATGGTGTACCGGCGTGCGACCCTCGCCATCGCACCGCTTCGCTCGGGCGGTGGCACGCGCATAAAGCTGATCGAAGCCGCCGTCTGGCGCGTGCCGTTCGTCGCCACCCCTGCGGCTGCGGCAGGGCTCTCGATCGGCAATGAAAGCTGCGGCTGGATCGCCGACGGCGCGGCCGACTTCGCCAGGGCCGTGACCGGCGCACTCGGCGACCCCGGCGAGCGCCGCCGGCGGGCTGCCCGCGCCTATTCGCGGGTTCGCCGCGATCACGACCGGCCGGGGATCGTGGCGGCCCTTGCGGAAAGATTTCGCGCCATGGCGACCTCGACTATGGTGCGGGCACGGAAAGGACGAAACCCATGACGCTTGCCGGCGACACGGTCTTCACGGTTGCGGATGGAGTCGAGATCAGCGCGGTTCCCGACGGCTATCTTGTCTATCAGGCGAAGGCTGAGCGGGTTCACTACCTCAATCCGACGGCGGTAGTGGTCTATGAACTCGCCGCCGCCGGCAAGGCGGTTGCCGCCATCGAGGAATTTCTGAAGGACGCCTTCGGGCTTTCCGAGGCGCCGTCCGAACCGACGCGAAGCTGCCTCGAGTCGCTCGTGAAGGAAGGCCTGATTTGGCCGGGCCCGTCCTCGTCCGCACCCTGAAGCACGAGTACCGGATCGCCGCGCGGAGCGAGGCGGCGCTGCAGGCGATTGCCTTCATGGCGACCACGCCGGAGATCGCCGGTGCGGCGCTGGAGCCCGTGAACCTGACGATCGAGGAGCGGTATGGCTTTTTCGAACTCAAAGTGCCCGGCGGCGAACTGGTGGCGGGAACCGCCTCGGTGCTCCTCGCGGCGCTCCATGGCCTGGTTTGGGCAGACCTCCTCGAATCGGAAGCCGGCTCGCCCATCGTCCATGGGGCAACGGTGCTCGGCCCCTGGGGGCGGGCGCTTCTGGTCGGGTTCAAGACGTCCGGCAAGACGACCCTTGCCCTTCACCTGATCGCCGCGGGCTTTCAGGTCGAGGGCGACGAGCACCTCGTCATCCGCAGTGACTCGGTCATTGCCCGGCCGCGCACCCTTCGCGTCAAGCCGGGGAGCCTCGCCATGGTGCCGTCTCTTGCCGATGCCGTCCGCATCCGGCCGTTCGTCACCGCGTGGGATGGAATGCCCATCTATGCCGTCGAACCGTCGATTGCCGGCGTTGCCTGGACGATCGCTCCCGGCCGGCTCGATCGTCTCGTATTTGTCGAGCCCAACCATGGCGGCCGGTCCGGAATGGTCCCCATGCCGAAGCCGGCGGTTCTGCCGCGACTTCTCGAGGAGTCGCTGCTGCCGCAGGCCGGAGTTCCGGCCGCTTTCGGGCGACTACGGCAGTTGGCGATGAGCGTGCCCGCTTACCGGCTGTCCCTCGGCGACCTTGAGGGCGCACAACGCTGTCTCCTCAGACTCGCGTGAGCGGCTTTCTTTCTTTGCAGCCTTGAACCGGCGGAGGGTCTTTTGATAAGCTGCGCCCGCAGTTCGGGACTGCGGGCGAATCGGGGGACCAAGATGGACAGCACGAATCGCGACGAGCGCGTCGAAGCCTCGCTCGAATCGATCGACGAGTCGAAGCGCCAGACGCTGCGGGCCATGATCCGGGGCACAGCGTTTGCCGTGCCGGTCGTCACCTCCTTCGCCATTGATGGGCTGTCGGTGAATTCGGCGCTCGCCACCCCGGGCAATATGACCAACAAATCCTGACTTCGGCCCAGTGCCCCGAGGCAGGGTCTTGGTGGTGGCGGCGCGTCAGTCGGGGTAGTCCGACCGGGCCAGAGTCATGCGATCGGGTATCAGCGCTGCCCTGATCGTCCGGAACGAAGAGCGCTTTCTCGAAGGCTGCCTCGCGTCGCTCGCCGGCCATGTCGATGACATCGTCGTCGTCGACACCGGGTCGACAGATCGCACGATCGCAATCGCGGCGGCGTTCGGCGCGAGGATCCTGCATTCCGCATGGCAGAACGACTTTGCGACCCCACGCAATCTCGGGCTCGACGCGGCAACGTCCGGCTGGATTCTGTACATCGACGCTGACGAACGCCTATCGGTGCCCGAGGGACACCGGCTCGACGAGGGTCTCTCGGACCCAGGCCTTGTCGCCGCCCGCGTCGGCTTTTTTCCCCGGGTGAGGTCGACGCCCTACCGCGAGCTCCGGCTGTTCCGCAACGACCCGCGCATCCGGTTCGAGGGGGCTATTCACGAGACCATCGTGCCGGCGATCGATGCGCTGATCGATCTGGGCGGCCGTGTTTCTCAGAGCCCGGCCGAGATCCGCCATCTCGGCTATGAAGGCGACCTGTCGCACAAATACCGGCGCAACCTGCCAATGTTGCGCGCCGCCGCCATCGCCGAGCCGCAACGGCTCTACTACT
>JBDTLN010000359.1:0-3295 GCA_039934795.1 Bauldia sp.
AGCGCTATCTCGGGCCGGCGGTGCTCCTCCAGGCCTATCGCTGGCTGATCGATTCCCGCGACGAGGGCGGCGGCGAGCGGCTCGACGATCTCGAGGATCCGTTCCGCCTCTATCGCTGCCACACCATCCTCAACTGCGCCCAGACCTGCCCGAAGGGCCTTAATCCGGCCAAGGCAATTGCCGAGATCAAGAAGCTGATGATCGAGCGGCGGGTTTAGAAAGGCCGGCGGCCCCACCGGTCCGCCCATTCTCGCCCCATTTCGTTCCTATCTGTGCTTTTGGGAAATAGGGGCGCCAAGGCAAGTGCACGAAGAACCTGCGCGCGCTGTTCGAGATTGATTGCGCCTGCTCCGCACGGACGCGCCTGATGGGCGACCGCGCAAATTTTGACAGGCGACATGAGGGGTTTGATGCAGTTACATTGTCTGCCAACGCGAATCGGGATTGACGGCGAAAAACCTTGCCTCAACTTCGCCCGAAAGCTGCTCCAATTCCGCCTCAGGCAGGCGATTCGCTGCACCGCGTTGAAAGAGGAACACCGTCTATGCTGCTGATTCGCCTCGTGCCGGTCTGTCTCGTACTGGCGCTAGCGGGCTGCGGATCGGTCGGCGCGATCAGCTTCCCCTCTTTCGGCAAGAAGACCGCTGAAGCCGACGCCGACACGATCAGTCCGGCGGCGGTTCCCCCGGTCGAGCAGAGCAATCTGCCGCCGCCGCCAGGCGCCGGCCAGCCGCAGGACGGCCAGGCAACCGTCGCCGAAGCGCTGCCCAACGGTGCCGACGCGTCAGGGCAAACCGCCCTCCCGGGCACGGCCCCGGCGCCGGCTCCCGTCGCCAGCGGCTCGCTCGGCCGCACCGACCTTCTCGGTGGCTGGACGATCGCCTCGAGCGGCGATTCCTGCCAGTTGTTCATGACCCTGACGAGCTGGACCGGCGGCTATCGCGCTTCGACGCGCGGCTGCACCAGCGATACGCTCAAGTCGATCTCGGCGTGGAACCTCGAGGGCAAGCAGGTCGTCCTCGCCGGGCAGGGCGGCGTCGCCGTGGCGCGCCTGTCCTCCTCCGGCGGCAACCGCTTCGACGGCGCCACCGAGGGTGGCGCAACGCCGGTCACCTTTTACCGCTAGTTTCCCGGGGGACGACGGGCGTGAGCGCGCCGCCGGCCGGGAGCGAGCGGCTCGCCGCCCGTTACGCGGACCTCGTCACAGCCGGCACCTTCAGCGACGATCCCGCTCAGCGCTCCCTTGCCGAACGCCTCGACCGCCTCAATGCGGCGCTGGCGGAACGCCGGCTGGCGCGCAAGGGCAGCGCGCTCGGCTGGCTCTTCGCCGGCAAGGCGGCCGACGTGCGGGGTCTCTATATCTTCGGCGAGGTCGGGCGCGGCAAGACCATGCTGATGGACGAGTTCTTCGCCATCGCCGCGCCGCAGCGGAAACGCCGCGTCCATTTCCACGAGTTCATGGCCGATGTCCACGACCGCATCGAGGCGGCGCGCCAGGCAGGCAAGAACGGCAACGGCAGGCAGCCCGATCCCATCGCGGTTGTCGTGGCGCAATTGGCTGGAGAGATCCGGCTCCTCTGCCTCGACGAGTTCGCCGTCAACGACATCGCCGATGCAATGATCCTGTCGCGGCTCTTCGCACAATTGTTCGAGCGCGGCCTCGTACTCGTTGCCACGTCGAACAGCGCGCCGGACGACCTCTACCCGGGAGGTCTCAACCGCGGGCTGTTTCTGCCCTTCATCGCGATCCTCAAGCGCCACGTCGATATCGTCGAGCTTGCGGCGCGCACCGACTATCGGCTCGAGAAGCTCGGCAGGCTGCCGGTCTATGTGACGCCGCTCGGGGTGCCGGCGACCGCCGCCCTCGACGCCGTCTGGCAGCGCCTCACGGGAACCGATCACGGCCGGCCGGCGAGCCTGCCAATCAAGGGGCGCAGCATTGCGGTCCCGCAGGCCGAGAAGGGCGTCGCCCGCTTCGCCTTCGCCGAACTATGTGAAACGCCGCTCGGGCCCGCCGACTTTCTGAAGATCGCCCGCAGCTTCCACACGATCATCGTCGACAATATCCCGGTGCTGCGCGACGAGGAGCAGAACACGGTGCGCCGGCTGATCTCCCTCGTCGATACGCTCTACGACAACCGGGTAAAGCTCGTCGCCTCGGCCGCCGCCGCGCCCGATGCCCTCTACCGGGCCACCGACGGCGAGGAGGCATTCGCCTTCCGGCGGACGGTGTCGCGGCTGATGGAGATGCGCTCCGCGGAGTGGCTGGCGCTGGCGCACGGGCAGGTTGAAGGCATCTCGCCGGCGGCCGCCATTCCCGGCTAGCTGCGTCTGCAAACGGTCCCTCAGTCGCGCACGGCGGCGGGCGCAACAGGAACTTCCCCGCCCCCGGCGCCGCCTTTCCGTTTGCCCCGCGCCTCCTGCGTGCAATGATAGAAGGACGAAAAGGAGGCTGGCATGATCGTGCGCCGAAGAACCTGCAGGCACATGCTGATCGCAGCTTTCGTCTTTGTGGCCGGGCCTGCTTTTGCGCAGTCCTTGGCGCAGGAATGCGAGGATGCCGGCGCCACGGACGGGGTCGGCCTGAAGTTCTGCACCTGGGAGCAGGACGGCCTCTGGCACTTCGACGTGAAGGTGATCAGCGACGCACCCGAGACCAAGGCCGTCAGCGTGTCGTGCCAGTTGCCCGATACCGGCATGGTCCAGGTCATCGAGGACAACTACGAGCCCGGGGCCGACGTCAGCATAGCCACGGGCACCCTGCCGACCAGTACGGTGCGTCCTTCATCGCACTGCGCGATCGAAAGCGTCGCGGACTGGGTGCCCTCCGACTCCCACACGGAAGAGCAATAACGGTTCGCCGCCCGCCGTCGCCGGTCACGCATCTCCGGCCGATATCACGACGAAGTCCTCACCGGTCTTGGCGTTGGGGTGAGACGGCAGGGCGGTGAGCACGAGCGCCATTCCGGGATGCCCGCCATCCGCTATTGCCCGTGCGAGGCGCCGGCTTGCACCGCCGCATCAATCGCGATAGTCGTTCCTCCGTCCGCGACCGCCGCCAGGATCGGCGCCCGTCCTCTGGGATTCCCACGCACATGGCAAGAGCCAAGATAGCCTTGATCGGCGCCGGCCAGATCGGCGGCACCCTCGCCCATCTCATCGGTCTCCGCGAACTTGGCGACGTCATCCTTTTTGACGTGGTCGAGGGCGTTCCGGACGGCAAGGCGCTCGACATTGCCGAGGCCTCGCCGATCAGCGGGTTCGACGCCAAACTGGTCGGCACATCCGCCTATGC
>JBDTLN010000360.1:0-3294 GCA_039934795.1 Bauldia sp.
CCGCCGCCGCCCGCGCCTTGTCGGTAAGCGGCACGATCCGTTCGTGCCCGCCCTTGCCGCGGATCGTGAAGTAGCGTGCGTCGCGGCGGAGCGCCGCGGCCTTGAGGGAGACGAGCTCGGAGACCCGCAGCCCCGTCGCGTAGAGCATCTCGACAAGCGCGTGCATCCGCCGCGCCCGCACGTTCTCCATGCCGCTGGCTTCCTCCCGTTCCGCCGCCGCGCGCGCCGTTTCGATCAACGTCTCCACTTCGGCTTCCGACAGGACCATGGGCAGGCGCGCCGGCCGCCGCGGTCCCTCCAGCGTCCCGGTCGGGTCGTCGACGCGCACGCCCTCGGAGAAGAGGAACTGGTGGAACTGGCGGATCGCCGACAGACGCCGAGCCGCCGAACTCGCCGCGAACCCCCGATCGTCGAGGTCGCCAAGGTAATTGCGGATATCGCGCGTCCCGGCATGCTCGAAACCGGAGCCGTGACCGGCAAGATAGGCACCATAGTCATCGAGGTCGCGGCGATAGGATTCGAGCGTATTCACCGCCGCGCCCCGCTCGGCGCTCATCATTTCGAGGAACGCTTCGATATGCATGCCGCCGGCCCCGCCGGGCGAACAGCGCGAACCTCTCGCCATGCCGGATTACCGCGCCAGCTTTTCGGCGGGAATGCGAATCGTCATCTCGCGCGGATGCGGTTCGACGAAATGGGCAAGATAGACCATGGCCGCGCCGGCGATGCCGGCCAGCACGATGCAAACCACCAGAAATCGAACCAGACTGGGCATGGCCGTCCCCTTGCCGCATTCTTCGCCAAGCGCCCCGAGCATGCAAGCGCCGGGCGCTCCCGCGGCGCGTGCCTTGACATGACGGCCTGTCTGCGGCTCATACCTTCGCCCGGAATCGAGGCAAGGAGGCGACGTGACGCCCAACACCGAATCGGCCGCTGCCCGCGGTCGCGAGCCGGTCGAGCAGCGCGTGACGCGGCTTCTCGGCGACCGCGCCGTAGTGATGGTCGGCATGATGGGCGCCGGCAAGTCCTCGGTCGGGCGCCGCCTCGCCACGCGCCTCGGCTTGCCGTTCGTCGACGCCGACACCGAAATCGAGCACGCCGCCAACGCCTCCATTCCCGATATCTTCGAGCGCCACGGCGAGGCTTATTTCCGCGACGGCGAACGCCGCGTCATCAAGCGTCTCCTCGATGGCGCGCCTAAGGTTTTGGCGACCGGCGGCGGCGCCTTCATCCAGCCGGACACCCGTGCCGACATTCAGGCGCGGGCGATCTCCGTTTGGCTGAAGGCCGATCGCGATGTGCTGATGGCGCGGGTCAAGCGCCGCGGCAACCGGCCGCTGCTGAAGACCGCCGATCCGGAGGCGACGATGGAGAAGCTCATCGAGGAGCGCTATCCGATCTACGCCGAGGCGACAATCCAGGTCCAGTCGCGCGACGTCGCCCACGACGTGGTGATTGACGCCATCCTAGCCGGGCTCGATGAATACCTCGCCGCGACACCCGCCCCTGAGGCTGCCGGCGATGGCTGAAGTCGTCCCGGCGCGGACCGTAGTCAGGGTCGAACTCGGCGCCCGCTCCTACGACATTCTCATTGGCCGCGACCTGATTGACGAGTCCGGCGCCGAGATCGCCAGGCGCCTGCCCGGCGCCCGTCTCGCCATCGTTACGGACGAGACCGTCGCCGGGCTGCATCTCCGCCGCTTCGAGGAGAGCCTCGACGCCGCCGGCATCGAGCGGGTTGCGTTCACCATCGCCCCCGGCGAGGCCTCAAAGAGTTTCCGCACCCTCGAGAAGCTTGTCGACGAACTCCTCGCCACCCGTCTCGAGCGGCGCGACGCCATCGTGGCATTGGGTGGCGGCGTTGTCGGCGACCTCTCTGGCTTTCTTGCCGGAATCGTCCGGCGCGGCATGCGTTTCGTCCAGGTGCCGACCACCCTCCTCGCCCAGGTCGATTCCTCCGTCGGCGGCAAGACCGGCATCAATACCGCCGCCGGCAAGAATCTCGTCGGGATGTTCAACCAGCCCGAATTCGTGCTCGCCGACGCCGGCATCCTCGACTCGCTGTCGCCGCGCATTTTCAACGCGGGCTATGCCGAGGTCGCCAAATACGGACTGATCGGCGACCCCGCTTTCTTCGCCTGGCTGGAAGCCAACTGGCGCGCCGTCGCCGCCGGCTGGCCGGAACGCGAACATGCCATCGCCGTCTCCTGCCGCGCCAAGGCCGCCAGCGTCGCCGCCGACGAACGCGACGAAGGGGTCCGCGCCCTCCTCAATTTCGGCCACACCTTCGCCCACGCGCTGGAAACCGCAACCGGCTATACCGACCGCCTGTTCCATGGTGAGGCGGTATCGATCGGCATGGTCCTGGCTTTCAACTTTTCGCGGCGCCTCGGCCTCTGCCCGCCGGAGGATGCGCGCCGCGCTGCGGCCCACCTTGCCGAAGTCGGCCTGCCGACGCGGATCGCGGCGATTCCGGGACCGGCGCTCGACGCCGCCACGCTGATGCGCCACATCGTTCAGGACAAGAAGGTGACCCGTGGCAAGCTCACCTTCATTCTGACGCGGGGCGTAGGCAAGGCGTTCATCGCCCCCGATATTTCCGGCGCCGACGTCACCGCCTTTCTCGAGGAGGAGTTGAAGCAATGACCCGCGCCGGGGCACCGATCGCCAGAACGCGGCCGGTCGCCTGAGGCGACAGGATGAGCGCCACCGCCCTCAGTCTCCTCCTTGCGGTCTTTCTCCTCGCCGCCAACGCCTTCTACGTCGCGGCGGAGTTCGCCCTCGTCAAATCGCGGGGCTTCCGCATCAATGCACTGGCGGAAGAGGGCAGGTTCGGCGCCGCGCTGACGCAGCATATGCTGCGCAACGTCGAGGCCTACCTCGCCTGCTGCCAGCTCGGCATCACCATGGCCTCGCTCGGTCTCGGCTGGGTCGGCGAGCCGACGGTCGCCGGCATCCTCGAGCCGCTGCTTGAGCCCCTCGGCATGCCGCCCTCAGCGGTCCAGCTCACCGCCTTCCTGGTCGGCTTCCTGGTCTTTTCATCGCTGCACATCGTTGTCGGCGAGCAGGTGCCCAAAACCCTCGCCATCCGCGAGCCGGAGCCGGTGTCGCTGTGGATCGCCTATCCGCTGCAAGTCTCCTTCATCGTCTTCTATCCGCTCAACTGGCTGCTCAACGCCGCGTCGCGCTCGATCCTCCGCCTCCTCGGCGTTCGCGAGGGATCCCACCAGGAGATCCTCACCGACGACGAGATCGAGGGTCTTGTCGAGGTCTCGGCCGAGCACGGCAAGATGG
>JBDTLN010000361.1:0-3288 GCA_039934795.1 Bauldia sp.
TCGGCCTCGTCCTCATCGGCCTTGTCCTCTGGTTCCCGAAAGGCATTCTCGGGACCATCCGCGCCAGGTGGCTGCCATGGCTGACCTGACGCTGCTCCAGACCCGCGGCCTCAAATGCCACTTCGGCGGCATCCGCGCCGTCGACGGCATCGATTTCGATCTACCGGCTGGCGAGGTCCGCGCCATCATTGGGCCGAACGGCGCCGGCAAGACGACCTTCGTCAATCTCCTCAGCGGCCGTATCCGCCCAACCGCCGGGTCGGTCCGCTTGCGGGGCGAGGACGTGACGCTGATGCCGGCCTGGCGGCGAGTCCGCCGCGGCATCGCCTATACGTTCCAGATCACCAACATCTATCGTCACTTCACCGTCAGCGAAAATGTCGCCGTCGCGGTGCAGGGGCGGCTCCAGCGCCATCACGAGGCGAGGGGGCACGTCCGCATCGAGGCCGAAGTGGCGAAGGCCCTCGCCGCCGTCGGCCTCGGCAGCCGCGCCGCGGAGAAAGCCGGCGAGCTTGCCTACGGCCACCAGCGCCTTCTCGAAGTCGCCATGGGCCTGGCGCTCGAGCCCGCGCTCCTCATCCTCGACGAGCCGACGCAAGGCCTCTCCGACGCCGAGATCGACGATTTCTGCGCCCTCGTGAAGCGCATCGCGGCGAGCGCCACCGTGCTCCTCATCGAGCACAACATGGACGTCGTCATGCGCCTCGCCGACCGCATCACCGTGCTCAATCGCGGCCTCGTCCTCGCCGAGGGCGCGCCCGCCGACATCCGCGCCAATGCCGATGTCCAGGCTGCGTATCTGGGAACCTGAGATGCTGAAGGTCGCCGACTTCGACGCCTTCTACGGCGAGAGCCAGGCCCTCCGCGGCTTCTCCATCGCGGTGGCCGAGGGCGAGGTGGTCTGCCTCCTCGGCCGCAACGGCGCCGGCAAGACGACGGCGCTGAAGGCCATCATGGGCCTTGTCCCGCCACGACGTGGCACGCTCACCCTCGATGGCATCGACCTCACCGGTCTCCCCGCCCACGAGATCCCCCGCCACGGCATCGGCTACGTGCCGCAGGGCCGCCGCCTGTTCGCCGAACTGACGGTGCGCGAGAATCTCGACATCGGCCTCATGACCCGCAACACCGGCAAGCGCGAACTCGACCGCGTCCTCGCCATCTTCCCGGTGCTCCGCGAGCGGCTCGGCCAGCGCTCCGGCACGCTCAGCGGCGGCGAGCAGACCATGCTTTCCATCGCGCGCGCCCTTTGCATCGAGCCGAAGGTGATGCTGCTCGACGAGCCGACCGAGGGCCTCATGCCCTCGATGATCGCCGCCATCCGCGACGTCATCCTCCGCCTCCGCTCGGAAGGCGTCGCCGTCCTTCTCGTCGAACAGCGCGTCGATGCCGTGCTGCCGGTCGCGGATCGCGTCGCCTTCATGGACAACGGCGCCGTCCGCGCGCTTGTCTCTATCGACGAAGTGCGCGCCGACCCGGCGCTGATGCGCAAATATGTCGGCGTCGGCCACTGACGCCAGGAACGACAGGATAGTCCGCCCGATGACCGAGCCGTCCCTCGCCGCCTTGATGCCCGACCGCGAAATCCTCGCCGAGTCGATCCGGCCGTCCTACGATTTCATCGTTTGCGGCGGCGGCTGCGCCGGCAGCGTCGTCGCCCGCCGCCTCGCCGAGAATCCCGAGGTCAGCGTCCTTCTCGTCGAGGCGGGCGGCAGCGACCGCGTCGCCAGCGTCATCGACTCGACACTGTGGATGTCCAACATCGGCAGCGAGCGCGACTGGTGCTTCAAGGCCGAGCCGTCGCCCTTCCTCAACGGCCGCACGCCGCCGCTGCCCATGGGCAAGCTCCTCGGCGGCGGCTCCAGCATCAACGGCTCGGTCTGGGCGCGCGGCCACAAGCACGACTTCGACCTCTGGGCCGAGGAAGCCGGCGATCCCGCGTGGAACTACGAGGCGGTGCTCGCCATCTACCGCCGCATCGAGGACTGGAAAGGCCCGCCCGACGCCCACCGCCGCGGCACCGGAGGCCTCCTCAATATCCTCCAGCCGGAGGACCCCGTGCCGCTTGTCCCGGCCCTCATCGAGGCGACCGACGCCCTTGGCATCCCGCACGTCGCCGATATCAACGGCGCGGCGATGGAGGGCGACGGCGGCTGCGGCCTCGCCAATGTCCTCGTCCAGGACGGCAACCAGCGCGTCTCGATGGCCGCCACCTATCTCCATCCCTTCATGGGCCGGCCGAACCTCCACATCCTCCTCAACGCACAAGTCACCGGCCTCCGTTTCTCCGGCAAGCGGGTGACCGGCGTCGACTTCGTCCGTCGCGGCCGCGTCTATTCGGGCGCCGCCGGCAAGGAGGTCATCGTCTCCCTCGGCGCCATCAATACGCCGAAGCTCCTGATGCTCTCCGGCATCGGCGACGAGGCGGAGCTCCGCCGTCACGGCATCGCCGTCCGCCAGCATCTCCCGGGCGTCGGCAGGAATTTCCAGGACCACATCCTGCTTGCCGGCTGCTGCTGGGAGTATGTGACGCCCGAACCGCCGCGCAACAACGCCGCCGAGTTCGTTTTCTATGCCAAGAGCGATCCGAGCCTGAAGACGCCCGACCTGATGCCGGTGCTGGAGGAGACGCCCTTCGGCAGCGAGGTCACTGCCAAGCAGTACGACCTGCCCGTCGGCGCCGCCTCGGCATGGACGCTTGCCCCGGGCCTCGCCCGCCCCGACAGCCGCGGCGAGATAAGGCTAGCGAGTGCCGACCCTTTCGCCGCGCCCCGCATCTTCGCCAACTTCCTCTCGACCCCAAGCGACATGAGGGCGATGGTCCGTTGCGTCGAGCTCTGCCGCGAGATCGGCAACGCGCCGGTCTGCGCGCCGTTTCGCAAGCGCGAGGTCATGCCGGGGAATCTGACGGGCGCCGCGATGGAGGATTTCATCCGCAACGCCGCCGGCACCTACTTCCACGAAAGCTGCTCGGCGAAGATGGGCCGCGACGCGATGTCGGTGGTCGACGGCGCGCTCCGCGTCTACGGCATCGACGGCCTCAGGATCGCCGACGCCTCGATTATGCCCACCATCGCCACCGGCAACACCATGGCCCCCACCGTCATCATCGGCGAACGCGCCGGCGAAATCCTGCGGCAGGCGCACGGGCTTGGCGCGTAGTCATATCCGCGGCGTCGACAGCAGCCACAGCCCGAAGCCGGTGTAGAACACCATCAGCCCGGCGAGGAACACCTGGCTCAGCGTCGCCGCGCGCCGCGTGCCGAACAGCCTCAGCGCGATCATGTG
>JBDTLN010000362.1:0-3280 GCA_039934795.1 Bauldia sp.
GTTCGGCTCGTTCTTCGCGCCGCTGACCGGCGTTCCCCCTGAAAGCTTCGAGGTGACCCGGGGCAAGCTCTCGATATTCAAGAGCTCCGACGCGACTGAGCGCGGCTTTTGCAACACGTGCGGAACGCCGCTCACCTTTCACTATGTCGGCAAGCCACGCATCTCGGTTTCGATCGGCTCGCTCGACGAGCCAGAACGTGCCGTGCCGACGGGGCAATACGGCATTGAGGGACGTCTGAGCTATTTCGCAATCCTGCCCACGCTGCCGGGCGACAAGACGACCGAGGACGACGAACCGGCGCTCGCCGCGGCGATCCGCTCCGCCAACTATCAGCATCCCGATCACGATACCGACGCCTGGCCTGCGGGGGGCGAAAAGTGAAGGAGCGCATCTACCTCTTCGACACGACTCTACGCGACGGCGCGCAGACCAACGGCATCGATTTCTCGCTTGCCGACAAGATCGCCGTCGCCGCCATGCTTGACCGTCTGGGAGTCGACTACGTCGAGGGCGGCTATCCCGGCGCCAACCCGACCGACAGCGCCTTCTTTGAGGAAAAACGCACGCGTCATGCCGTCTTCACCGCCTTCGGCATGACCAAGCGGGCGGGGGTCAGCCTCTCCAACGACTCCGGACTCCACGCGCTGCTTGACGCGAAAGCCGACGCCATCTGCTTCGTTGCCAAGACCTGGGACTATCATGTCAGGGTCGCGCTGCAGACCACCGGCGAGGAGAACCTCGACGGCATCAGTCAGTCGGTCAAGGCGGCGCGCGAGGCGGGGAGGGAGGTTCTTCTCGACTGCGAGCACTTCTTCGATGGCTACAAAGCTAACCCCGGCTATGCCCTCGCTTGCGCCAGGGCCGCGTTCGACACCGGCGCGCGCTGGGTGGTGCTCTGCGACACCAATGGCGGCACGCTACCGGAAGAGGTCGAGGCGATCGTTGCCGAGGTCGCGCGGACCATCCCCGGCACCCATCTCGGCATCCATGCCCACAACGACACCGAGCAGGCGGTCGCCAATTCCCTGGCCGCCGTGCGGGCGGGCGCCCGCCAGATTCAGGGCACGCTCAACGGCATCGGCGAGCGCTGTGGCAACGCCAACCTCGTCTCGCTCATCCCCACCCTGAAGCTGAAGCCCGCGTACGCCGACCGCTTCGAGATCGGCGTCAGCGACATCGGGCTCGCCGACCTGACCCGGATCGCCCACCGCTTCGACGAATTGGTCAATCGCGCGCCGAACCGCCAGGCCCCGTATGTCGGCGTCAGCGCTTTTGCCACCAAGGCCGGCATCCATGCCTCGGCCATCGCGCGCGACCCGAAGACCTATGAGCATGTGCCGCCGGAGACCGTCGGCAATCGCCGCCACGTCCTCGTCTCCGATCAGGGTGGCAAGGCCAACCTTCTTGCCGAACTGGCGCGGATGGGGCTGGAGGTCGGCAAGGACGACCGCCGCCTCGACGGGCTGCTTCGCGAAGTCAAGGAGCGCGAGGCGATCGGCTATTCCTACGAGGGCGCCGGTGCGTCGTTTGAGCTTCTGGCGCGGCGCATGCTCGGCAGCGTGCCGAACTTCTTCGAGGTCGAGGGGTTCAGCGTCAGCGTCGAGCGTCGCCACAACGCCCTCGGCGAACTGGTCAGCGTCTCCGAGGCGGTGGTGAAAGTCGTCATCGGCGGCGAGCGCCTGCTCACGGTCGGAGAGGGTAACGGTCCGGTCAATGCGCTCGACCGCGCGCTGCGCAAGGATCTCGGCGTCTATCGCGATCTCATCGCCGATCTCGAATTGGTCGACTACAAGGTCCGCATCCTCAATGGCGGGACTGAAGCGGTCACCCGAGTCCTGATTGAGTCGAGCGACTCCTCCGGCGATTCCTGGTTCACTGTCGGCGTCTCGGAAAACGTTGTCGATGCCTCTTTCGAGGCGCTCAACGACTCGATCGTCTACAAGCTCCTCAAGGCCGGGGCGAAGCCGGTGAACTAAATCGCCCTCTCGGGACTTGTTAGGCGATGCGCTCTACTGCCCCGACAGCTTCTGCTCCATCGCCCAAGGATCAGCTCGGGCGGGGCGGGCTCCTCAAAGCCCTTGGCCCCGGCCTCGTCAGCGGTGCCGCCGACGACGATCCGAGCGGGATTGCCACCTACAGCCAGGTCGGCGCGCAATTCGGCTACGGCCTCGCCTGGACGATGCTGTTCAGCTTTCCGCTGATGACGGTCATCCAGGCGATCGCGGCCCGCATCGGCTGCGTCACCGGGCGCGGCATCGCCCGGAACCTCCGCCGGCACTATGCGCCGTGGATTCTCCGCACGGCCGTGCTTCTTCTCCTCTTCGCCAACGTCATAAACCTCGGCGCGGACCTTGGTGCTATGGCAGCTGGTCTCGGGCTTATCATCGGCGGACCGTTGCATCTCTACGCCCTCGTCTTTGCCGTGGTTTGCGTCGTCCTCGAGATATTTCTCCCTTACGCCCGCTACGCCGCCATCCTCAAATGGGCGACCCTCAGCCTCTTCGCATACGTTGTCGTCGCCTTCGCAGCGCATGTGCCGTGGGGGACGGCTCTCTACAGCACCGTCGTGCCCCATCTCGTCTTCGACGCGCCCCACGCCATGGCCGTCGTCGCGGTCCTCGGCACGACCATCAGCCCCTACCTTTTCTTCTGGCAGGCCGGGCAGGAGGTGGAAGAGCTGCACCGCCGGCACGTCAAGCCGCTCTTCGTGGCGCCGCGGAACGCCGGGCCTGAGCTGAAGCGCATCCGCACCGACACCATCGTTGGCATGGGGGTCTCGAACCTCATCGCCCTTTTCATCATCTTCGCCACCGCGGCGACCCTCAATGCCAGCGGCGTCACCACCATAGAAACCTCGGCCGATGCCGCCGAAGCGCTTCGCCCGGTGGCCGGCGATTTCGCCTTCGCGCTATTCGCCATCGGCATCATCGCAACCGGCATGCTCGCCGTGCCGGTGCTGGCGGGCTCCGCTGCTTACGCGGTAGCGGAATTGTTCGGCTGGAAAGAGGGCCTCGACCGAAAGCCGAAGGAAGCCAAGGCCTTCTATGCAACTATTGCCGCCGCGACGCTCGGTGGCGTCGCCCTCAACCTGACCCCGATCGATCCTGTCAGGGCGCTCTACTGGGCGGCCGTCATCAACGGCTTGCTCGCCGCCCCGCTGATGGCCGTGATGATGCTGATCGCCACCAACCCGCGCATCATGGGCAAGCTGACCTTGCCCCGCCCGATGATCTACGCCGGCTGGCTCGCCACCGGAGTGATGGCTGCGGCGGCCATTGG
>JBDTLN010000363.1:0-3267 GCA_039934795.1 Bauldia sp.
GTTCCCGGACATGTGGCAGGAGACGCCGAAACTGGTTTTCGCCAGCAACGCCTCGTAGCCTTCCTTCTCACTCATCGAAGGGCGCCGGCCTGGCCGACGCCCTTTTTTGTTGCACGGCGGCAGATTTCATTTTCGGCGGCGTCCCGCGTCGGTTAGGAAGGGCGGCACCTCTTCACGGAGTTTCCCGGATGCGCCGCCTTCTCGTCGCCGCCGCCGCCATGGTCCTTGCCGTCGCCGCCATTCCGGCGCTCGCCGATTCCGAGCCGGAGACGATCGTCCGCTCGATCTATCAGGCCTACGGCCCCGAAACCGAACCGGACAATCCGCACGACGCCTATTTCTCGCCAAAGCTCCTCAATCTCTGGAAAGAGGTCGACGAAGGGGGCAAGGGCGACGTCGAATATTCCATCGATTTCGACGTGTTCCTCGACGCGCAGGACATCGACACGGTCACCGACATCGTCACGAAGCTGACCGATGACGGGCCGGACAAGGCTCATGTCGATGTGACCTACACGGCGTTCGGCGAGCAGCGCGCGTCGACCTACGATTTCATTTCGACGGACGCCGGCTGGAAGATCGACAACATCGAGTGGGGCGCCGATCGCGACGACCTGCGGAAGCTGCTGACGCAACTGCGCGCCGACCAGCGGAAGTCGCGCTAGGTTCCCTTGTTTTCGCCAATGTCGGACGGAAAAGTGGAATCCACTTTTCCTGACATTGTCTTAGCGCGGCAGCGTTTCGAGGCCGAGCCAGGCCGAGACGACGAGCTGCTGGTAGACCGGATCGACGAAGAGGCCGGCGATCGTGCCGCCCGCCTCGCGCGGTGGCACGCCGCGCGCAACGAAACGGCGGAGGCCCTCGCGCGCCGCGGCGATGGCCTCGTCATTGCGGCCGAGGCGGGTGAGGGCGACGGCGCGCAGCGCGAAATGCTGGATGAGCAGCGGGTGGGTCTCGGGGAGGTTCTCCGTCCGCAGCTTCAGCGCCTCGTCGAGGGCGGTCACCATGGCGTTCGCGTCGAGGGCGGCAGGGTCGGCGGTCCGCATGAGATCGAGGATGACACCGTATTCGGCGATGTCCGCCCGGCGGAGCGGCGGCACGAGGTAGTTGTGCTCGCGGTAGTAACGCGCCTCAAGGGCGACGCGTTCGAGGCTCAGGTAGTACTCCGCGCCGTCGAAATCGCGGCGGTAGAGAAGGAGGGCGACGTTGTTCGGGAAGGCGACGATGCTCTGCCAGTCCTGCACGAAGGGCAGCTTGCGCGTGCCGCTCTTCAGTGTCGCCAGTTCATCGGCGAGGCGCGACGCGCCGGCGGGATCGCCAAGGGCAAGCGCGTGGGAGATGGCCAGCGTGAAGCTCCGGGCGAGGGCCTTCTCCCAGCCTTCCGCCTCGCCCCCCGCCGCTTCCCGGGCAAGCTTCATGGCGCGGGCGATGAGGCCTTCGACAGCCGGCTGGCGGTCGGGAATCGCACCGAGAATCTCGGCGAGAAGGGCAAGGGCCATCGCCTGCTCGGCAGGCTGGCTGGCGGCGGAGTCGTAGGCAAGCACTGCGTCGGTGGCATCCGCCGCCGCACCGACGGCATCACTCTTCTGCAGGCGCGCCTCGGCGCGGATCGCAAGCGCCCGGGCGCGGAGCGCCGGCGGCGTGCCTAGCTCACCCGTCCGCGTCAGGGCGATATCGGCGACGGCAAGCGCGTCGTCCGGCCGGCCGAGGGAAAGGAAGATGCGGGCGCGAAGGTCGAAGGCGCGCATCGCGGCGCCGGCTCCGACCGTGTCGGCGGCGGCCAGACGCGCGAGCTCGGCGGAGCGTTCCAGCAGCCGGTCATATTCACGCCCTTCGTCGAGGACGATCGAAAGCGCGTCGGCGGCACAGGCGACCGCCGCATCGTCGCCGCCAGAGAAGCGGGCGAGGTAGGCATTGACCACGGCGGCGAAATCGAGGGCGAGAGCGGGAAAAAGGGCAAAGTCGCCAAGTCGGCAGGCGTCGGCGACTAGCGCGCCGGTCCGCGCGTCGGCGTCGGGCGCCGCGGCGACGAGGTCGAAAAACGCGGTGGCCTCGGCGATGAAGTCGCCGCCATATTCACGGCGGATGTAATGGAGAGCGAGGGCGGCGACGGCATCTTCATGGGCGCGGTTTGCGTTTGGCAAGGTCGCGAGGATGGTGATGGCTTCGAGGCGCAACTCCTCGGCGTCGTCCCACAGCGTGTCATCATCGGGGGCGTCGAGGTAGCCGGCGAGCGTGTTGAGGTCGTTTGCCAGCATGTAGGAATGCGGCTCGCGCTGGCGATCCATCTTGATCACGACCTCGCGCATCAGCGCGATCGCATCCTCACGCTTGCCCGCCGCGAACGATTCAGCGGCCAGCGTCCGGCTTTGCACGTCGAGCGGCGGCTCGGACCCGGTCCGCCCCGCGCTGGCCGGGCCGGCAAGG
Source organism: Bauldia sp. (assembly GCA_039934795.1). Classification (GTDB taxonomy): domain Bacteria; phylum Pseudomonadota; class Alphaproteobacteria; order Rhizobiales; family Kaistiaceae; genus CAMCWB01. The sequence continues at coordinate 2,428 of JBDTLN010000363.1, forward strand.
ACGATGAGGACGAGGGCAAGTACAGCGAGAAAGCGGGCCAAGCGGTCGGGTCCCGGCGGTGAACTCCGACAGTATCGAAGCGCCGTCATGCCTTCGCAATGGCGCGATACGACGTGACCGGATTTGTCATTTCTTTATGAACTTCTTTCATCCTGCCCGGCTGGCGCCTGCGCGGGATATTCCGGGCGCGGTCGCTTTGCGAAAATCGCAAGGGGGATCGATGCCGAACCAGGCATGGCTGGCAAGTCGCTGGGTCGCCGCGGCGGGCTTCATGGCCGCCGCCCTGCTGGCGACCGTGCCGCTTCTGGAGAGCGCCTTCGCGCTGCCGCTGGTCCTGATTTTCCTCGCCAGCCCGGTCTACATGATCCATCAGGTGGAAGAGCATACCGGCGACCGTTTCCGCACCTTCGTCAACCAGCGGGTCTTTGGCGGCCGGGATGCGCTCAGCACGGCAGGCGTGCTGGTCATCAATCTGCCGGTGGTCTGGGGTCTCAATCTCGCGGCCCTCTACGCCGCCTTCGCCTGGGGCTTTGGCTACGGGCTCGTCTCCGCCTACGCCATGCTGGTCAACGCCATCGTTCATATTGGAGGGGCGGCAAGGTTTCGCGCCTATGACCCCGGTCTCGTCACGTCGGTTGTGCTCTTCCTGCCGCTCAGCCTGGCGACCATCCTCACCGTCGACGCCAGTCTCGGTTTCCACCTCGTTGCGCTTTTCCTGGCGATACTTCTTCATGCGCTCATTATCGTCGCGGTGCTCTCCCGTGTGCGCCATTCCGGGCCGGCCCCTGCCAGGACTTGATTGACTCACTGCCGGCGGCCACGTAAACGACGACCAACTCT
>JBDTLN010000364.1:0-3244 GCA_039934795.1 Bauldia sp.
GGTTCGCCGCCTCAGCCGCCTGATGGAAGACACGCGGGGCTGGACCGAGAGCCCCGAAGTCGACCGGCCGAAGTTCCTCGCCGCCGGCGCCGATCTCGACGTGTTTTCCTACCTGCTCGGCACCCATCCCGACTGGCTATCGGCCGACGAGACGGCCTATGTGCGGGCTAGCCGGGATGCCGCCGCCGCGGAGGTGGCGCAGAAGGCGCGGGCGGCGAGGCGCCTCCGCCGCTTTGTCTGGGGGCTGGTCGCGGCGACCGTCCTCCTGATGAGCGCGCTCGGCGTCGCCGGCTGGGCGGTGGTTCAGTCGCAGCGGTCGGCGGCCCAGGCTCTCGCTCAGCAGGGGAAGGCCGAACGCTCGCAAAGGGCGGCGCAGGATGCCGAACAGAAGGCCGATGCGTCCGCCAAGGACGCTTCCGCGGCAGCCAAAGCAGCCGGCGATCGCCTCGCCCAAATCGAGATGAACGTCGCTCAGTCGCAGACGGAAGAGGGCGACATCGACGGCGCCCTGCTTCTCCTCCTCAGCTCGGCCTCATCATTCGACGACACGAACGCCCCCGACGACCTCCTCATCAATTTCGACCAAGCCCTTGAGGCGGCAGCGGACACAGAGACGGCGTTGCTGTTCAAGGCTCCGCAGGCATTCGATCTCGCGAACGGACTCGTCCTCGTCGACCCGGCCTCAAGGGACATCTATCGCCTGACGGACTCATTGCCGCCAAAGCGCATCGTCGCGGGCATCCCCAACGACAAGAACGTCATCAAGGTCGGCGAAGCGGCCGACGGCACGGGCCTAGTCCTTGTCCGCGCGGACAACTCCGTCGAGTACGTCGCGCTCGCCGATGGTACGCGGCGGACTATCGGACAGTTTACGCAGGCGACTTTGGACTCAGCCGAGTTCGGCCAGCCGAATTTCGATATCACCAACAATGGGCTGGTCATTCGAAGCGACTGGGACGGCGAAGAGCAGACGGTGCATCTGCAGATACTGGATATGGCAGACGGCAAAGTCGCCCAACTCACTTTCCCTGACGCCTCAAGCATCCGGTACGCCGGCGACGACGGCGGCAATCGCTATGTCTTCAGGCAGGTGAAAAACGACTTCCTGCGTCTGACCGGCACACGCTGGACAGCCCCAGACAAGCCGCTCGATCGTTCGGCAAGCACAGCTCTCATCGTTCGCATGTGCAGTCGCGGCGGCCTGACAGCGTCGCCCGCGCTTGTGCAAAAAGTCGGCGAAGCGATCCTGAACACGCTGGCCGAGACCTACCTTACGGGCTTGCGGTGCGAGATTGCGGGCGACCGGATTCTTCTGACGCGCCTGTCGCCGTCGTCGTCAGGCGAAGTGCGAGAGGACACCTTGATTTCGGAGACCCAAGAAGCCGAGGATGTCAGGACGCTGGTCTCGGACTTTTCGCAAGTCGGCCTCGCCTTGTCCAACTTCACCTGGGTGGGCGCCGAGCCGCAAACCGGCACCGTCGGTGTGCTGTCGAATCGCGAGTCGATCGTGGCCGGACCGGACGCGATTCAACGGCAGCGGCATACCGGCACCCCCGTGGCAGCGCGATTCCTCTCGCCCGACGCATTTGCCGTTGTTGAGAGCGAAACCGGGCGGATCGTCGTACAGCATGTCGGCATCGGCGGCTTTCGGAAGAGAACGACCCTGGTGGCGCCCGACCCTGCGGGCCTCGCCGGTACTGCCAACCCAATCGACCCCTACAACAAGGGGAGCTGCGTCGGGCGCACTCTGACGCCGGTTGCGACGCGGTTCAAAATCGGCGGTCCGGTCGAGCTGGTCCTGACTCCCGGCGACCGCGCGGTGTCGCAACGGGTCAATATTCGCATCACCGGCGAAGGTGACCCGGTTTCCGTAACGCCCTTTGTCGAATGCGTTCAGTTTTCGCGGGACTGGACACGCATGCTCGCGCTTTCAGACAGGGGAGTCGAGGTGTACGACCTCACCAGGATTCGCCGCGGCGAAAGGCTGGAAGAAACCAGGATCGGCACGCTAGCGGGCGCCGAATTTACATCCGCTTTCTTTGTCGGCCCCGACCACGACATCATTTCGTCAAGCGAAACACGGCAAGTGCTCCGTTGGCATGGTGGCGACGACAAATGGACCAGTCGCGAAATCTACCGCGGCGAGCACCCGGTCATTTATGCCGAGCCCGACGCCGACGGAAGCCACCTGATCATCCTTGAAAAATTGAACGACGATGAGATCCACCGCTTCTACTATTCGGTGAGGGCGCGGCGCCTGTGGCGCGATCTCGGGACCGATGCGAGGCTGATCGGCGGCGCGTTCGATGAGAGCCTGGCAATCGGCAGCTACGACACGCTGGCGCTTCACGCCTGGAAGCCTTTCCTGCGCTTCCCGCCGTTGAGCGTGCTGGTGGACGAAGCCAAAGCGGCGCTGCCGAAGTCCTGCGCCCCCACGGTAGCGGCTGACTACCGTAACTCGCCGTGCTGGCCGGCGGGCTTCAACTAGGGTTGGGAAGTTAAAACAACGCGCCCGCAGGCGCCGCGGCGAACTAACCCTGGCGGGCCTTGAAGCGCGGGTTGAGCTTGTTGATCACGTAGACGCGGCCCTTGCGGCGGACGAGCCGGTTGGCGCGGTGGCGGGCGCGGAGCGACCGGAGGGAGTTACGGATCTTCATCGGAGGCGCTCGACAAGCTCGCGGGACCAAAGGAAACGGGCGCCACAGGCGCCCGGCGAATGCGGCGGAAAATATGGACGGCACCCTGCCCTGTCAAGCAGTTCCGGGCGCCCCTCCCGGGAAGCAGGCCACGATCCTGACCCGGAAGCCGCCAAATCGCGGTCGTTGCCGGGCGCCGGCCGGTACCCTCACAGCGGCCGGGAAGCCCCAAAAGCCGGCCATCAACCCGCGATCTCCTCGCGGATCAGTTCGACGCGCAGCCATTCCTCCTCTGCCGCGGCGCGCCCGGCGACGGCGGTGGCGTCGGCCTTGGTCGCCGCCGTGAAGCCGGCCGGATCGCGGACGTAGATATCGGGTGCGGCGAGTCGGGCCTCAAGCCGGGCAATTTCAGCGGACAGGCGCTCGATCTTCTCCGGCAGCGTCTTCAGGGCGTGCTGCTCGGCGAAGGAGAGCTTCCGCTTCGCCCCTGAAGTTTTTGCAACGGGCCTCGGCGTCGAGCCGGACCGTGCCAACGCCTTCCGCTCCTTCGCCGCCGGCGCGCCGCCGATGCCGTAGCCCCGCTGCGCCACCATGTCGGAATAGCCGCC
>JBDTLN010000365.1:0-3237 GCA_039934795.1 Bauldia sp.
TCATCTGAACGTCCCGCCCGCCCAGCGAGAAGTTGTAGCCGACCTGCGGCCCCATCCCCACGACACGCGACGGAAATGCGCCCAGGGTCGCACCCGAGCCTGTGTCGCCGGTGACTTGGTTGTAGATGTAGCTCACGACGCCGGCGTAGACACTGTCGGTCAGGAACTTCGAAGCCGACAGGTCGAGATGCAGGTCGATGCCGCTCTGGTAGGCCGTGCTCGGATTCATGAAGTTGTAGGTGGCGCCCAGGACGGCGGAGAACTCGAGGCCCGGCTTTTCGTCGAAGTAGGTGTAGCCCACTCCACCGTCGAGCGCCCAACGGCCGAGGCCGGTCGTTGCCAAGCGTGACGGATCGTAGCTGCCGACCGGGACATTGCCCGCCGCGTAGACCATGAAATTGTGGACGCCTGAGACCCATTTCTGAGCCGCGGCCGGGGAGAGATCGCCCATCGCCGTCATTGAATCCGCCGTCGTCGTGCCTGCGTCAGCCGCCGTGTAGTTGCCCATCTGAAATGTCAGGCTGAGTTCAAGTTGGCCACCGATCCCCGGCGTCGCCATCGCGTAGGTCGGCGTGACCATGAGAAAGTTCGAGCTCGTGTAGAGGCCGGAGATCACGTTGTTGCCGCGCGAGACGTTGAGCGACGGGTCGGTATTCGCGGTGGCGTGATAGTAGGCCGTATCGATCGTGAACCCGAGCGCTGACGGCACCGCGGCCTGCCAGGCAAAGGAGCCGGGCAGCCAGAAGCCCGAACCGCCCTCGTCGGCGCGCGCTTCCACGGTGGGTGCAAACGCAGTGACCGCAAAAACGAAGACGGCCGCCGCAAGGCGCGCGGCGGCCGCTTTCGTTCGCTTGAGTCTCTGCAGGCTACTTGTCGAGCCAGAAGGTATCGAAACGCACGACGTCATAAATGCCGAAGTATTCTTTCGGATTGTGGCCCTTCACGTAGTTGTACCACACGTCGTTGATCTTTTCCCAGGAGACCGGCAACACTGGCGGATCCTGTTCCATGATCATCTCGGCCTTGCGGATGACCTCGAGGCGCTTCTTGGGATCGACTTCCCTGTCGATCTCGGGCAGCAGAGCGTTGAACGCCGGGTTGTCCCAGAAGCCGTAATTCTGCGGCCCGTCCTTCTTGTACCAGGCGTTGAAGTAGTCCGAGGGATCGAGCAGCGTCGACACCACGGCGCCGATCGCAAGGTCGAAATTGCCTGACTTGATGTCGTCGAACCACACCGATTCGACCACGGTGCGGAGCTTGGTCTCGATGCCGAGCGTCTGCTGCAGCATGGCCTGGATGGCCTGTGCCCAGAGCTTGAACGAAGCCACCTCGCGGACGAGGAAGTCGAGAGGCTGCTTGACGCCGCTGCCGTAGCCGGCGGCGGTCATCAATGCCTTGGCCTCCTTCACCGCAGCCGTCTGATCGACCTGGTAGCCGATCCGCTTGGCCAGTTCCTCCTTGGGCGTGGCGAATTCCGAGAACGGGTAGATGAACCCACCCATCATCATCGGCGCTATGTCCTTCACGACGTCGACCAGCACCGGCTTGTCGAGCACCAGGTTGAAGGCACGGCGAACCCGCGCATCGTCGAGCGGCTTCTTCTTGTTGTTCATCCAGGTGCCCTGGATGACGCTCTGGTAGAAATTGAGAGACGACATGCCGGGCGTCGCCTGCGCCTTCCGCGCCGTCACCGGATCGACGATGCGGGCGTAGTCGACGCGGTTGGACAGGATCGCCGAGCCGAGCTCGGGCGAGAACGGCAAGGCATGGTAGAATTCGATGCCGTCGAGATAGGGCAGGCCCTTGTTCCAGTATTTGTTGTTCTTCTCCATCACCCAGACTTCGTTCTCGACGCGTCGCTTGCTCTTGAACGGGCCGGTGCCGGGAATATCTACGACGCGACGGAGGTTGTATTGATTGTCCTCCAGCGTCTTCTTGCGAACGATGCCGTTCCAGCCGCTGGCGAACGCCGCCATCATGAAGGCGGCGGGCCGCGGCTCGGAGAGCTTGAACACCACGGTCTTCTTGTCGGGCGCGGTAATCTCGCTCACCGTGGCGAACAGCGTCGAACGCGGGATGCTGACGCCCGCCGGCGGCTTGGCGAGGCGGTCGTAGGTTGCCTTGACGTCCTCGGAGGTGAAATCCGCGCCGTCATGGAACTGTACGCCCTCGCGCAGATGGAAGGTGTAGGTCTTGCCGTCCTTCGAGATCTCCCAGCTATGGGCGAGATCGGGAATGATGGTCTTGCCGCTGTCGCGCGGATCGCGCCGGATCAGGTTGTCGAACATGCAGCCCTGGCTGCCCAGGCTGTTGATCGTGCCCGACTGATGGAAGTCGAAATGCGGCGGCCGCGATGTGATGGCGTATTTCAGCACGCCACCCGCTTTCGCGTTCGGTTCCGGCGCCTTGAGCTGGAACTTCGAGCCGTCGAATTCATTGGGAACGCCCTGTGCCCAGGCGTGGAACGGCAGGCCAAAAGCCCCTGCACTGCCGACGGCACCGAGCGCGGTTGCACCCTTGACGAAGTTTCTGCGGTTTACGCGGGTACGCTTGGAATCTGACTCCTTCATCGCACTTCCTCCCATTTGGTCTTTTGCAGACCGAGCACAGTATGCTCTGATGGCTTGTCCATCTTCTTCTGTGGACCAAAGCTAACACGATAAAATCCAGGGAGTCGATGGCGTCGCAGACAATCCTAGAGGTCGATGATCTCCAGACCCATTTCTTCACCGCGGTCGGCACCGTGCGTGCGGTCGACGGTGTTTCATACAACCTGAAAAGCGGCGAGACGCTGGGAGTCGTGGGCGAGTCTGGCTGCGGCAAGAGCGTGTCGGCGCTGTCGATCCTGCGCCTGGTCGCCAATCCGCCGGGCCGCATCGTCGGCGGCGCCATCCGCTTCGAGGGCAAGAACCTGCTCGAGCTCCAAGAGAGCGAGATGGAGCGCATCCGCGGCAACGAGATCTCGATGATCTTCCAGGAGCCGATGACCTCGCTCAACCCGCTGTTCACCATCGGCCGCCAGGTCAGCGAAGCGATCGCGCTGCACCAGGGCCTGTCGCGCAAGGAGGCCATGAACCGCGCCGTCGAGATGCTGCGCCGCGTCTACATCCCCGAGCCCGAGCGCCGCGTCCATGCCTACCCGCACCAGATGTCGGGCGGCATGCGCCAGCGCGTGATGATCGCCATGGCGCTGTCGTGCAATCCGAAGGTGCTGATCGCCGACGAGCCGACGACGGC
>JBDTLN010000366.1:0-3225 GCA_039934795.1 Bauldia sp.
GGGCTCCTCCGCCTCGGCGGCGTCTTCGTCATCGACGCCCTCGACTTTGACGGCGCCGCTCTCGGCGACCTCCTCATCGGCCTCCTCGAGGCTGACCAGCTCGGCCTCCTTGGGGACGACCTCGACCTCTTCCTCCTCGACCGGCGCCTTGGCGGCGGCCTGGGCACGCGCCCGGGCTGCGGTTGCCGCAGCGGCGACCGCGAAGACCGTGCCGCATTTCGGGCAGACGATCGGGCTACGGTTAAGATCGTAGTATTTGGTGCCGCAATTCGGGCACAGACGTTTTGTGCCGAGTTCCACTTTCGTCACAGGCAAGGCCTCATATCAAGCATGGAGCGGGGCCTCCATAGTCTGTGCGACCCCTCGTGTCAAAACGAAATGTTGGCGGGCCTTCGGGGCGGGTGACGGCCTTGGCCGGCTGTGCTATCCGGTCGACGGCGGCGATGGCGGGGAACCGGCCGCAGAACCAGCCAAACCGAGGGCGCCCCGGTGGACGCCCGGCATATCGAGGCCATCGCGGGAGACCCATGCCGACGCACGCCGACCCGAAACCCCTGACGGCGAGCCGCTCCGCCGCGCTGAAGGGCGCGATCCGGCCGCCGGGCGACAAATCCATTTCGCACCGTGCCCTGATGCTCGGCGCCCTCAGCCTTGGCGAAACGGCGATCGAGGGCCTGCTCGAGGGCGAGGATGTGCTCGCCACCGCGGCGGCGATGCGCGCCTTCGGCGCCACGGTGACGCGGACCGGGAACGGTGCCTGGGTGGTTAAGGGCCTCGGCGTCGGCGGCCTTCTCGAGCCGGAGGGGGTCATCGACTACGGCAATGCCGGCACCGGGGTCCGCCTCGCCATGGGCCTTGCCGGCAGCCATGCTTTCGCCACCACGTTCACCGGCGACGCCTCGCTCGTCCGCCGGCCGATGGGGCGCGTCCTCGATCCGCTGCGGCGGATGGGTGTCCAGGTGCTGGCTCGCTCCGGCGACCGCCTGCCGGCGACGATCCGGGGACCGGACATGGCGCTGCCCATCGAGTACCGCCTGCCGGTGGCCTCGGCGCAGGTCAAGTCGGCGCTGCTCTTCGCCGGCCTCAACACCGCCGGCATGACGACGATCATCGAACCGATCGTCACCCGCGATCACACCGAGCGGATGCTCGCCGCCTTCGGCGCGGCGATCGAGACCTCGATCGGCGAGGACGGCGCCCGCATCATCCGCCTCGACGGCCAGCGCGACCTGAAGGCGCAGCGCATTGCGGTTCCCGGCGATCCAAGCTCGGCGGCATTCCCGATCGTCGCGGCGACGATCGTCGAGGGCTCCGAGGTGACCGTCGAGAACGTGCTGCTCAATCCGACCCGCATCGGCCTCATCGACACGCTCCTCGAAATGGGCGGCGACATCGAGGTTACAAACCGGCGGACGGTGGGCGGCGAGGATGTCGGCGATGTCCGCGTGCGGTCGGCAAAGCTGAAGGGCGTCGTGGTCCCGGCGGCGCGGGCGCCGGCGATGATTGACGAATATCCGGTGCTGGCCGTCGCCGCCGCCTTTGCCAGCGGCGACACGCTGATGGACGGGATCGGCGAACTCCGCGTCAAGGAATCGGACCGCATCGCCGCCGTCGCGGCGGGCCTTGCCGCCAATGGCGTCGCCGCCGAGGAGGGGCCGGAGTCGCTGCTGGTTCACGGCAGGCAGGGCGCCGCCGGCGGCGGTACGGTGACCACCCATCTCGACCACCGCATCGCCATGAGCTTCCTCATTCTCGGCCTTGCATCGGAGAAGCCGGTGACGATCGATGATGGCGCGCCCATCGCCACGAGCTTCCCGGAGTTCCGGTCGCTGATGACCGGGCTCGGCGCCAGGATAGAGGATGCCGCCGTTGCTTAGCGCCAGGCGCCGGCCATCGGTCTCCGCCGCATGATCATCGCCATTGACGGGCCGGCCGCCGCCGGCAAGGGGACGATCGCCGACCGCCTCGCCATGCATTACCGGCTGCCGCACCTCGATACCGGGCTTCTCTATCGGGCCATCGCCAGGGACATGGCCGAGCGCGGCCTCAACGTCGACGACCCCAAGGCCGCCGGCAAGGCCGCCAGGGCGCTCAACCCGACGATGCTGGGCGATCCGCAGCTGCGCGGCCGCGAGACGGGGGAGCTGGCGTCGCGGGTCTCGGTCCACGAGCCGGTGCGGGCCGCCCTCGTCAAGTTCCAGCGCGATTTCGCCAATCGGCCGGGCGGCGCGGTGCTCGACGGTCGCGACATCGGCACCGCCATATGCCCCGAGGCCGAGGTCAAGATCTTCGTCACCGCCAGCCCGGAAGTGCGGGCGCTGCGGCGTACCAACGAATTGCGGGTCAAGGGACGCGACGTGACGTTCGAGCGTATCCTTGGCGAGATTCGCGAACGCGACGCCCGCGATTCCTCGCGGGCCGTGGCGCCGCTCAAGGCTGCGCCGGACGCGCATTTGCTCGATACCACCCACCTCACCGCGGACGAGGCCTTCAAGGCGGCCCTCGCCATCGTCGAGGCACACCGCAAGCCCAAATGACGGCGGAAGGGTCGCGGCCTTGCCCCGCCGGGCCGGAATCGCTATAGAACCGCCTTCCGCGCGGCCGTGGACAAGCATTTGACTACCGGGGCCGAACGCGCGCGACGGGGCGCCGCCAGGCGTCGCCTCTGTTTCCCGTGTTTGGCAGCCCCAAAAGAAGCGACCGTGCGACCGCCTTAGGGCGGGCACTTTTGACTTGCCGAACTTTCGACCCGGAAGCGCCGTGCCGCCACCGAGCGGACGCCCTTGGAACAGGGATGGTCGAAGGTTTGGCCGTGATCAACACCAGCCGTCGGCCAGCGCCGCCGACGCGTACAGGAGCATGAATGGCCACTGCCCAGCCGAGCCTCAAGGAAGATTTCGCAGCGCTGCTTGACGAGTCGTTCAAGACTGATGCGCTGATGGAAGGCGCGGTCGTCAAAGGGACGATCGTGGCGATCGAAAAGGACCTCGCCGTCATCGATGTCGGCGCCAAGACCGAGGGCCGGGTCGCCCTCAAGGAATTCACCGTCCCCGGACGTGAGTCGACCCTCAAGGTCGGCGATACCGTCGAGGTCTATCTCGAGCGCGTCGAGAACGCCCTCGGCGAAGCGGTCCTCTCCCGCGAGAAGGCCCGCCGCGAGGAGAGCTGGGTCCGGCTCGAGGAATCGTTCAACAAGAACGAGAAGGTCACCGGCGTGATCTTCAA
>JBDTLN010000367.1:0-3217 GCA_039934795.1 Bauldia sp.
CCAATTGTCGTGCGTGATCGCGTCGGCGCCCTTGCCGTAGAGGTCGAGAACCGCCCGGACGAGGTTGCGGACAAACGAATTCGAGCCGCTCCCGTCGAGATACAGGCTGAGTTCTTCCCACGTCGTCGGACGCAAGGCTGTAGAGGTCGCCTCCGGATCGAGGGTTTCCGAAGGCAGCGGATAGGGCCGCACCTGCGTCCAGCCGGCATAGCTTTCCCGGAACAACTGAAGGAGGTTGACCTCCGGGTTGAGGAGGACCTCGGGAAAGTGGTGCTCGTGAACATCGACCATCTTGATCGTGTCGACAAAGTCCCGGACGGAATTTGGCATGGCGGCGTTCCCCTCCCGTTTCGGAATAGCTTACCCTGCCTCCGGCGGCCGAACCTTATGAAATGAAGACGCGCCGCCGCCTGCCGTTCACGGGGACCGATGTGAAGGACGTTCGACTGACCGATGCGGGAAAACCGGATCCCCTTGGCGTCACGCTGGACAAGGACGGCATCAACGTCGCCGTATTCTCCGCCCACGCCGAGACCGTGACGCTCTGCCTCTTCGGCAAGCGCGGCGGACGCGAGACGCGCATCCCCCTGCAGCGCTCCGGCGATGTCTTTCACGGCCGCATCGCCGGTATTCCGGCGGGGACGCGCTATGGCTTCCGCGCCAGCGGTCCTTACGATCCCGCCGCCGGCCACCGCTTCGACGCGGCTAAACTTCTCGTCGATCCATACGCGCTCGCCCTCGACCGGCCCTACGCCTGGCATGGCGAATTGGCGTTGCCCCCCGGACGCGCCGTCGACACGGCCCCGCTCGTCCCCAAGGGCATTGTCTTGGCGACGCCGCCGGTCCTCAAGACAACGCGGCCCTCGATCAAGCCCGAGGCGCGCGTCATCTACGAGGTCAACACGCGCGCCTTCACCAAGTCGAATCCGCAAGTGCCGCGCGCCCTTCGCGGCACCCTCGCCGGTCTCGCCCACCCGGCTTCCCTCGCGCATATCGTCCGGCTTGGCGTGACCACGCTCGAACTCATGCCGATCGCCGCATGGATCGACGAGCGCCACCTGCCGCCCCTCGGCCTCGCCAATGCCTGGGGCTACAACCCGGTCGGCTTCTTCGCCCTCGATCCGCGCCTTGCCCCCGGCGGCATCGCCGACCTCCGCCACCTCGTCGCCACCTTCCACGAGGCCGGCATCGAAGTGATCCTCGACATCGTCTTCAACCACACCGGCGAGAGTGACGAGTTCGGCGGCACGCTCTCGCTCCGCGGCCTCGACAACGCCACCTACTATCGCCTCGATCCCTCCGACCCGGCGCGCTACGTCAACGACACCGGCACCGGCAACACGCTGGCGCTGGATCGCCCGGCGCCGATGCGTCTCGCTCTCGACGCCCTTCGTTACTTCGCGACGATCGGCGGCGTCGATGGCTATCGTTTCGACCTCGCGCCGGTATTGGGGCGCTGCGACGATGGCTTTCGCCCCGATGCGCCGCTCCTTTCCGCCATCGGCCGCGACCCGGTGCTGAAGGATCTTCTGCTCATCGCCGAACCCTGGGACATTGGCCACGGCGGCTACCGGCTGGGCGAATTTCCCGAAAGCTGGAGCGAGTGGAACGACCGCTATCGCGACGATGTCCGGCGCTTCTGGCGCGGCGATGACGGCGCCATCGGGAGCCTCGCGACGCGCCTCGCCGGCTCGGCCGACCTGTTCGAGGCATCCGGGCGGCCACCCTCTGCATCGATCAATTTCGTCGCCGCCCACGACGGCTTCACCCTGGCCGACCTCGTCGCCTATGCGGACAAGCACAACGAGGCGAATGGCGAGGGCAACCGCGACGGCGCCGCCTTCAACTTCTCCTGGAACAGCGGCGCCGAGGGACCCGCTGGCGCGGCAATCGCCGCCGCGCGGCTGACCGACATCCGTGCGCTGCTGGCGACCCTGTTCCTGTCGCGCGGCACACCCATGCTGACCGCCGGCGACGAACTCGGCCGCTCGCAGGGCGGCAACAACAATGCCTATGCCCAGGACAACGAACATACCTGGCTCGACTGGAAGAACGCCGACGAGGGCCTCATCGACACCGTCGCCGCTCTCATCGCCTTCCGCCGCGACCACCCCGTCATTGCCGCCGACCGTTTTCTCACCGGCCAGCCGGCCGCGGCCGGGGTCCCCGATGTCGCCTGGCTGGACGAGGCCGGCGAGCCGCTCACCACCTCGACCTGGGACGATCCGGGCCGGCGCGTCCTCGGCATGGCGCTCTGCGCCGGTCGGGAGCGCATCCTCGTCTGGTTCAATGCCGGGTTCGAGCCTGTGAAAGTCGCGCTGCCGGTGGCCCGGCCCGGCCACGTCTGGCGCGCCATCGACATCGATCCGACACGGGCCACGCACCTGGACCAGGCTCGCGGCGCGTCCCTCGCGGCGCGCTCAGTGACGATCTTCTCGGAGGCGTGAGCGCGCGCCGCTTTTTGCGGCATCCATGCCGAATTCTTGACCGCATAGACAAGAATTGCGCCCACCCATAAGCTTCGCGTGGAATGTGAATTTCCGGGGCAAAATCAGGAGAGGCAGATGATGAAGCAAAGCTCGACCGGCGCGTCGCGCCGCGAATTTCGCATGAGCCGCCGCTGGTTGCTGGGCGTGGTTGCAGGCGGCCTCGTCGCCGCCGGCCTGTCGACCGGCGCCATTGCCGAGGAGAAGCTGAAGGTCGCGTCGATCTTCTCGACGCCGATCGAGGAACCGTGGGTCAACCAGATCCATGTCGCGCTGCAGAAGGCCGAGAAGGAACTGGGCATCGAATACAAGTGGGCCGAGAGCGTTCAGTCCTCCGACTACGCGCGCGTCCTTCGCCAGTTTGCCCGTGACGGCTACAAGCTGATCACCGGCGACGCCTTCGCCGCCGAGGACGTCACCCGCCGCGTCGCCAAGGAGTTCCCCGACGTCGCCTTCGTCTTCGGCTCGGGCCAGGGCCCCGCCGACCCGAATTTCAGCGTCTACGACAACTGGATCCACGAGCCTGCGTATCTGTCGGGTATCATCGCCGGCAAGCTCACCAAGTCGAACGTCGTCGGCTCGGTGGCGGCGATGGACATCCCGGAAGTCGCCCGCCTCGTCAACGCCTTCTGCTCGGGCGCCAAGGAGGCCAACCCGGCGGTCAAGTGCAAGGTAACCTTCATCGGCTCGTTCTTCGATCCGCCGAAGGCCAAGGAAGCCGCGATCGCCCA
>JBDTLN010000368.1:0-3214 GCA_039934795.1 Bauldia sp.
GGCTGGGGCGGCGAGCCGCCCTTCTACCCATGCCGTCTGATCCGGTGCCCGTGCCGCTGGCCCGCGTCGCTCGCGTCGCGCTCACCGGGAGTTGACGGCCCGCCCCATTGCGGCCAAATGGCGGAAACACCATCTGTCGTGGGTCGGGATCGGATCCACCGCCATTCCCGGAAAAGTCTGAATGATCGGATTCCTGTCGCGCTTTACCGGATTGTGGCTGATCGCCGGGGCGCTTGTCGCGCTGGTCGTCGACGGCAGCAAGACCATCGCCGCCTCGTCCCTGACCATCACGTCCCTCGGCGCCACCTGGGCGGTCATCAACCCGGCGACCCTGATGCGCGCCCAGGAATTCGTCCAGCGCAATGTCGAAACGTATGTCGGCCACTGGCTTTGGGATCCGCTCATCCAGTGGATCCTCATGCTGCCGACCTGGCTGGTGTTGTCGGCACTCGGCGCCTGGCTCGTCTATGTCGGCCGCCGCCGCACGGTTTCCGCTGCCTTTGCGTGAAACCGGCGACCCCGGCCGAACGAACTTATCAGGTAACACCGGCCAAGGCCGGACAAGGAGGATGTTATGGGAATTCTCAGCATGCTCGGCAAGAAGACGGCGATGCCCAATCCCGGTGAGGCCCTGAAAGGCCGCCCGGGGGCCATCCCGACCGCCAAGGCGCATTTCGTCAATCATCGCGACCTCCAGGGCCCCTATCCGGAGGGCCTCGAGACGGCGGTCTTTGGCCTCGGCTGCTTCTGGGGCGCTGAGCGGGTATTCTGGAAGTTGCCCGGCGTCTGGGTCACGGCCGTCGGCTATGCTGGCGGACCGACGCCGAACCCGACCTACCAGGAAGTCTGCAGCGGTATGACCGGCCACAACGAGGTCGTCCTCGTCGTTTATGACCCGAAGGTCATCGCCATCGAAGGCCTGTTGCGCGCCTTCTTCGAAGCCCACGACCCGACACAGGGCATGCGCCAGGGCAACGACGCCGGCACCCAGTACCGCTCCGGTATCTATGTCGCCGACGCGGTCCAGCGAAAAGCCGCCGAAATGGCCAAGGCGGCCTATGAGAAGGAACTGCTGGCGCGGGGTTTTGGCCGCGTCACCACCGAGATCGTCGACAAGCCGCCCTTCTACTTTGCCGAGGACTATCACCAGCAATACCTCGCCAAGAATCCCGGCGGCTATTGCGGGCTCGGCGGCACGGGCGTCTCTTGCCCTGTCGGCGTCGGCGTGGCGGCCTGACGCACCCCTTTGATCGGGCGGCCATTTTCGTCGTAGGCTGGCCGCCCGACGGGGGACGGGATGAGCCACGGGATCGGCAAGGACGAGGACGTTGGCGCGGCTCTGGCGCGCCTCGTAGAGCATGATCTGGTCGCGGCCCGGGTAACCTTGGGTGGCATTGGAGCCGCCGAAGGGCGCATTCACCGCACGCGCCAGAAGCTGAAGAGGGTGCGCTCGCTCCTCAAGGTTCTGGAGCCGGTCTGCGCCGACACCACGGTCGCCGCCAAGAAGAAGGTCAGCGACGCCGCCAGGCTCCTTTCCGGCGCCCGCGATGCCGATGCTGCGGCTGCAAGCGCGCGGGGTCTCCGCCAGAGCGTTCCCGGCCGCGATCCGGCCCTTGACCGCCTCGTCGCCAGCCTTGACCGCGACGCGAGGGCGCATCACACCCGCGCTCCTGCCATGGCGGCAGCGGCTGCGCTCATCGCCGAGGCGGAGGAACTGGTTCATGCCCTGCCGGACGGAGTCGACGGGACGGCGCTTCTCGAGCGGGCCCTGGTTCACGCCTATCGCCGCGGCGCCAAGTCGCTTGCCCGCGCCGAGCGGAGCCTCGCCGTGTCGGACCTGCATCGCTGGCGCAAGCACGTGAAGCATCTCTGGCATCTGATTCGTCTGGCGCGAAAACGCCTGCCGGGCGACACGGAGCGTTTCGCCGCGCGCCTTGAGGATCTCGCCGAACGTCTGGGTCTCGACCATGATCACGCCATCCTCGCCGCAAAGCTTGCGGAGTCGCCGACGGGCGAGCCGGCGCTGAGCCGGCAATTCCGGCTGATCGCCGAACGTCGTCGCCGCCTGGAGGCTGAAGCCTTTGCCCTTGGCGAGCGTCTCTACGCGAAAAACGCCAAGCGTTTCAGGCGGCGCCTGCGCGTCGACTGATCGCCGTCAGGGTCGGGGCACCGATCCGGTAGCGGACGGCGAATCCGCGTTGAGCAATTTCGAGCAATCGGCGGGAAGGTCGGCGAGGGTCAATTCGGGTTTCGGCTTCGGCGGTTTCTGGTCCTTGGCCGGCGGTTTCGGCGGCTTCAGCCATGAAGCGAGTTCGGCGCCGCAGCCATCGCCCGGCGGCGGCGCGTCCTGGCCCTTGCAGCCGGCGAAGCCGGGCGGGCATTCGAGCCGGACATGGAAGTGGAAATCGTGGCCCCACCACGGCCGGACTTTGCGCAGCCACGCCCGGTCGGTTCCGGCGAAATCGCAGAGGGCCTTTTTGATCGCCGGGTTGACGAAGATGCGCGCCACTCCCGGCTCGAGGGCGGCCCTGCGGATGAGCCTGGCGCGGCTGTCGGTCCACACCGTCTTGTCGATCTCGCGCTTCTCCTTGATGACCATGGTTCGCGCGCTGATGTCCTCGCGCTCCTGAGGAGTAAGGGTGCGGTCGGGCATCGGCGTCAGCCAGATGTCGGCGTCGAGGCCGATCTGATGGCTGGCATGGCCGGTGAGCATCGGTCCGCCGCGCGGCTGCGACATGTCGCCGACGAGAAGGCCAGGCCAACCGTCGCGCTTCTTGGCATCGGCGGCGAGCGTCTCGAGAAATTCGACGAGCCGCGGCGTTCCCCAGTTGCGGTTGCGCGACAGGCGCATCGCCTGCCAGGCCGGCCCGTCGACCGGCAGCGCCACGGCGCCGGCGAGGCAGCCCTTGGCATAGGAGCCGATCGAGCGCGTCGCGAGGGCAGGGCCCTTGACCTTGCCGAACAATTGCTTGGCCGGGATCCGCTCCGCCGCGGTAGCGGCGAGGCAGAGGGCTGCGGCGAGGCCCGAGCTAATGATGAGGCGCGATTTCATGCGGTTTCTCGAGATTCGGCGGTCGCTCGTGGCGATTATCGCCCGGGGATCGCGGGTGACAAGGGCGCGCCTCGCTTCGCACGGATGTGGGCTGTCTCGAACATGGCTTCTCCTTCTCGCCAGCGTTGCCGCTCCGAGGTGTTGATCCTGTTGCCCCTCAAA
>JBDTLN010000369.1:0-3189 GCA_039934795.1 Bauldia sp.
CTCGAGCACCCAGCGCATGTGGCCGACATGGCTTTCCTCGTCGATGACGAGGCCTTCGACCTGATGGAACATCGGCGTATGGGTCTGGTCGGAATCCTGGCGGTAGGTCCGGCCGGGGATGATGACGCGAATCGGCGGCTTCTGCGTCTCCATCGTACGGATCTGCACCGGCGAGGTGTGCGTGCGCAGAAGCATCCGCTCGCCGTCCGGCTTCGGATTGAAAAAGAATGTGTCGTGCATCTCGCGCGCGGGATGGCCGACCGGAAAGTTGAGGGCGGTGAAATTGTAATAGTCGGTCTCGATGTCCGGCCCTTCGGCGACGGCGAAGCCGAGATCGGCGAAAATGGCGGTGATCTCGTCGATCACCTGACTGACCGGGTGGATACGCCCGCTTTCGAGCGGAGACGGGCGTACTGGCAGAGTGACGTCGACGCGCTCTTCGGCCAGCCTGCGAAGGAGGTCTTCGTCCTTCAGCAAAGATCGCCGCGCCAGGATTGCCGCGCCTACGCGGTCCTTAAGACCGTTCAAGGCCGGGCCCATGACCTGCCGTTCGGCCGGGCTCATGGCCCCAAGACCCTTCAGCAATTCGGAGACTGCGCCCTTCTTGCCGAGGGCGGCGACACGCGCCGCTTCCAGCGCTGCTTCGTCCGAAGCCGCGGCAATGCGCTCCGCGAGCTCGGTTTCGAGAGCCGCAAGGTCGCCGGAAGTGGTCATGGCAGTCGCCTCGGACGGTCAGGCGCTCCGAGCGTAAGCCGTTGAAGCGCCTGTTGAAACCGGCTCAGGCGAGGGCGCCTTGCGCCTTCTCGACGAGAACCTTGAAGGATGCCGGCTCGCTGATCGCCAGCTCGGAAAGGACCTTGCGGTCGACGACGACCCCGGCCTTGCCGAGGCCGTCGATAAATCGGCCATAGGTCAGGCCGTGCTCGCGGGCGGCGGCGTTAATGCGTTGAATCCACAGGGCCCGGAAGGAACGCTTGCGGTTCTTGCGGTCGCGGTAGGAGTATTGTGCAGCTTTGTCGACCGCTGCCTTGGCAGTGCGGATGGTGTTCTTGCGCCGGCCATAGAATCCCTTGGCTCGCTCAAGGACTTTCTTGTGCCTGGCGTGGGCTGTTACGCCACGTTTGACTCGCGACATGATAGTTCTCCAGAATCTCTAAAGGTCAGGCGTTCGGCAAGAAATACTTCTTCACGTTATCGCCGTCCGTCTTGAAAAGGACGCGGGTTCCGCGAAGATTACGGATCTGTTTCTTAGTCCGTTTGATCATGCCGTGGCGCTTGCCCTCCTGGGCGTAAACCACCTTGCCGGTGCCGGTTACCTTGAACCGTTTCTTGGCACCGCTCTTGGTCTTCAACTTGGGCATTTTGCTTCCTCGTTAAGCTTGGATGAGCAAGTAACGCTGCCACGGCATGCCCATGCGAAATGGCCCATTTCCGGGGTTTTCACAAAGCCGGGCGGCGTCGGAAGTGCGGGCTTATAGCCGTTGGGACGGGGTTGGGCAAGCGCCGGACGCATGCCGGACGGGGGAGAATCAGCCTGCAACGGTTGCCGGACGCGCTGTCTCAGCGAACGGTTGGTCCGGCAAGAGGGAACGTCGCCTCCCCCGCCCGGCGGGGGAGGAAAATCCGGCTATCGCGGCGCCAGCACCATGGTCATCTGCCTGCCCTCGAGGCGAGGTTCGGCTTCGACCTTGGCGATCGGAGCGGTCTCTTCCTTGACCCGGTCGAGGAGCTTCATGCCGAGCTCTTGATGGGCCATTTCGCGGCCGCGGAAGCGGAGGGTCACCTTGACCTTGTCGCCTTCCTCGAAGAAGCGGCGGACGGCGCGCATCTTCACGTCGTAGTCATGGACGTCGATGTTCGGACGCATCTTGATCTCTTTGATCTCGACGGTCTTCTGTTTCTTGCGCGCTTCGGCGGCCTTCTTCTGGCTCTGATATTTGAAGCGGCCGTAGTCGAGGATCTTGGCGACTGGCGGATCGTTGTTGGGAGAAATCTCGACGAGGTCGAGGCCGGCCTCCTGGGCGATGGCAATGGCACGCTCGATCGGCACGGTGCCATGATTGGTGCCTTCATGGTCGATCAACTGGACTTGGCTGGCGGGTATTTCCTCGTTGATCCGCGGCCCGCCCTTGCTGGCCGGGGGTGCTCTGTGGGGTCGGCGAATGGGATCAAACTCCTCTATTGTTGAAAATGCTAGAGATTCTGCGCCTTGGCAGAGACAAACAGGAATCGGTCAAGAAGGGGGCGAAGTCAACCGCCCCGGCCTGCCGGCAACCGTCGGGGAACAGCGATATGGGGCGTCTGTGGCAGGGTTGCGACCGCACCCGGCGGAGGGTGAACGATGAGTGAAATGGGGCCGGCGCGCCTGACGGTCGGCGCCGGCGATGAGGCGCGCGAGATCGCGGTGCTCCGCCGCGCCGGCGGGGCGCCGGGCGTCTTCTGGCTCGGCGGCTACAATTCCGACATGACCGGCAGCAAGGCAGCGGCGCTCGACGCCTTCGCCGCCGGACGCGACCTCGCCATGGCGCGCTTCGACTATTCCGGCCACGGCACTTCGGGCGGGAAGTTCGAGGACGGCACGATCTCCCGCTGGCTCGAAGAAGCCCGCGTCATCTTCGACCGTTTCACCAGCGGGCCGCAGATCGTCATCGGCTCGTCGATGGGCGGCTGGCTGGCGCTGCTCCTCGCCGAGGCGCTCCGCGCCGCTGGCGATGCCCGCATCGCCGGCCTCGTCCTCATTGCCCCGGCGGTCGACATGACCCGGATGATGACCGACGAGATGACCGCGGCGGAACGGAAGCGCCTGGCGAAAGACGGCTCGGTCCGCGTCGCCAGCGACTACGCCGCCGACGGCTATCTCATCATGCGTTCGCTGATCGACGACGGCGAGAAACATCTCTTCGGCGCGCGGCTGATCGAGACCGGCTGCCCGGTGCACATCCTGCAAGGCCTCGCCGACACCGATGTGCCGGCGCGCACCGCAACCGCGCTGGTCTCGCGCCTTGCCAGCGACGACGTAGTGCTCACGCTGGTAAAAGATGGCGACCACCGCCTGTCACGGCCCGAGGATCTGGAGCGGCTGTGCACGGCGGTGGAGGGGTTGATCGCGGAGGGGGGTT
The DNA here is from genome assembly GCA_039934795.1 of Bauldia sp. Classification (GTDB taxonomy): domain Bacteria; phylum Pseudomonadota; class Alphaproteobacteria; order Rhizobiales; family Kaistiaceae; genus CAMCWB01. The sequence continues at coordinate 3,120 of JBDTLN010000369.1, forward strand.
AGCCACACGCACCCATCTCGTCATCCCCGCGAAAGCGGGGACCCAGTAGCCCTTGTCGCCGGTAGCTTTT
>JBDTLN010000370.1:0-3184 GCA_039934795.1 Bauldia sp.
CGCTGCCGGCGGCCTACGCCTTCTCGCGCTACCGCTTCCTCGGCGACAAGCATCTATTCTTCTGGCTCTTGACCAACCGCATGGCCCCGGCCGCGGTGTTCGCCCTGCCTTTCTACCAGCTCTATTCCGCCGTTGGTCTCTTCGACACCCCCTGGGCGGTCGCCCTCGCCCACACGCTCTTCAACATCCCGCTCGCGGTCTGGATTCTCGAGGGCTTCATGTCGGGCATACCGAAGGAACTCGACGAGACCGCCTATGTCGACGGCTATTCCTTCTGGCGCTTCTTCTTCCGCATCTTCTTGCCGACCATCGCCGCCGGCATCGGCGTCGCCTGCTTCTTCTGCTTCATGTTCTCATGGGTCGAACTGCTGCTCGCCAAGACGCTGACTTCGGTCTCCGCCAAGCCGATCGCGGCGCTGATGACCAAGACCGCCAGCACCTCCGGCTACCAGCTCGGCCTTCTTGCCGCGGCAGGCTCGCTGACGCTCATCCCCGGCGCGGTCGTCATCTATTTTGTCCGCAACTACATTGCCAAGGGCTTCGCCCTCGGCCGGGTGTGAGACGCCGACATGGAAAACACCGATCTCCTCTCCTGGATGGCCTGGACGTGGCCAACCGCTGCCTTCTTCGTCTTCATCCTCATCTGCATCGCCGGCATGACGGCCTGGGAATATTACGTCCCTGGCGGATCGCCCCGCCGCGGCATTCTCCGCCTCGACACCACGCGCGGCGACCGGCTGTTCATCTCCCTCCTCGGCAGCGCTTACATCCTGCTCGCCTGGCTCGGCTTTGTCGGCCAGCCGCTCTGGATCGCGGCCGCGATCTGCCTGCTTTTCGCCTTTGTCGTCTTTCGCTGGGTCTGATCCTTGGCATCGCACATTCTCGCCATTGACCAGGGCACCACCTCGTCCCGGGCCATGGTTTTCGATCGAAGGCTCCGGAGCGTCGGCGCCGCGCAAAAAGAATTCCGCCAGATCTTCCCGAAGCCCGGCTGGGTGGAGCACGATGCCGAGGAGATCTGGCAGGGCGTCCTTGCCACTTGCCGTTCGGCGATCCGCAAGGCCGGCCTGAAGCCCGCCGCGATCGCCGGCATCGGCATCACCAACCAGCGCGAGACGACGATTCTGTGGAGCCAAGACCGGCAAGCCTATCCATCGCGCCATCGTCTGGCAGGATCGGCGTACGGCGGATGCCTGCGCCGCGCTTCGCGCCGCCGGCCACGAGCCGGAAGTCGCCAGGCGGACCGGCCTCCTTCTCGATCCCTACTTTTCCGCCACCAAGGTCGCCTGGCTCCTCGATACGGTGAAAGGCGCGCGCAAGCGGGCCGAGCAAGGCGAGTTGTGCTTCGGCACGATCGATTCGTTTCTCATCTGGCGCCTGACCGGCGGCCGCGTTCACGCCACGGACGCGACCAACGCATCACGAACGCTGCTCTTCAATATTCACAAGGGCGACTGGGACGACACGCTGCTTTCGATCTTCAACCTGCCGCGCGCGCTCCTTCCTGAGGTCCGCGATTGCGCGGCCGACTATGGCGCGACCGATCCGGATATCCTCGGCGCTGCGATCCCGATTCTGGGCGTTGCCGGCGACCAGCAGGCTGCCACCGTCGGGCAGGCCTGCTTCCAGCCTGGGATGATGAAGTCCACTTACGGCACTGGCTGCTTCGCTTTGCTGAACACCGGCGACAGGGCGGTGATCTCACGCAACCGCCTGCTGACGACCATCGCCTATCAGCTCGATGGGAAGCGGACCTACGCACTTGAGGGCTCCATTTTCGTTGCCGGGGCGGTCGTGCAATGGCTTCGCGACGGGCTGAAGCTCGTCAAGCGCGCCGCCGACACGGCGACGCTGGCGCGCCAGGCCGACCCCCGGCAAAAGGTCTATTTCGTGCCCGCCCTCGTCGGCCTTGGGGCGCCGTATTGGGACGCCGATGCGCGCGGCGCGATCTATGGCATCACGCGCGGCACGACCGGCGCAGAGATCGCGCGGGCGGCGCTGGAAGCGGTCTGCTACCAGACCCGCGACCTGATCGACGCCATGCACAGCGACTATGCCGACCGGGGAACGGCAGAGACCGTCCTTCGCGTCGACGGCGGCATGTCGGCTTCTGACTGGACGATGCAATTTCTCGCCGACATCCTCGACGCGCCGGTCGATCGCCCGACGATCCAGGAGACGACAGCGGTGGGTGCGGCCTATCTCGCCGGGTTGCAGGCGGGGCTCTACCCTCCGCCGGCCGCATTCGCCCGCGGCTGGAAGCGAAACCGCCGGTTCGTGCCGCACATGAAGGAGGCTGACCGCGCCTCCCGCCTCGCTGGTTGGCATGACGCCGTCCGGCGCACGCTCGGATGAGTTCACCCGGGCAGGCTATGGTTCGGCCACGAACAGCGGAATCTGACGCGTCGTCTTGGTCTGGTACTCCGCGTAGGGAGGGAAGGCTGCAACGGCCAGCGCCCATAGCCGCGTGCGCTCTGCCACGTCCTTGATCTCGCGCACGCGCATGGGTCGCATCACGGTCTCGTCGCGCAGCTCGACCGTTGGGTTGACGCGCAGGTTGTGCACCCACACGGGGTCCTTCGGCGCGCCGCCCTGCGAGCCCACCAGCACATAGGCGTCCCCGTCCTGGACGCGCATGAGCGGCGTCTTGCGAATGGCGCCGGTCCTGTTACCCACGTGGGTAATGATGATAACCGGCAGCCCCGTGTCGCGGAGCGTGGTGCCCCTGGTGCCGCCGCTGCTCTCGTAGACCTCGACTTGCTCGCGCACCCAGTCCTGGGGGCTAGGGATGTACTCACCCATGGCTCGTCTCCTTGTGCTCGTGGCGAGTTTAGCTCCGGTCGATCCCTATGCCCAGACCAAACGCCGCCGCCCGCCCTTTGCCGCCGCCCTCGATGCGGTCAGGTTGAGAAAGAGGTCAACCGACACCAGTGCACGAAAACGTGAAGTCACCTCCGGGGAACTTCGTGGGCGCCACAGCCGTAGTCATGCCTGGGGCTAACACAGAAGGAAATTCCCAATGACCAAGAACAAGCTACTCGCCGCAGCCGCACTCGCCTTTGCACTGTCGGCAATGCCTGCGTTCGCTGCCAACAACCCTGCAACGACCCTCGGCATCGATATCACCATGGCCGGCGACACCGACGAGACGCGGATGGCTTTCTGGAAGTCCATGACCCCGGAA
>JBDTLN010000371.1:0-3181 GCA_039934795.1 Bauldia sp.
CGAGGAAAATGAGCCTGGGTTTCGGCAACGGTGTTGGCTTCTTCACCGTCTTGGGAACAGGCGACTTCGCCCAAACATCAACGCCGGCGCCAAAAGCGGCCAGGCCGGTCAATCCGGCGAGCAGATGGCGGCGATGGAGGGCGGACATGGCTGGCGCCAATTCTCATAGCGAGAGGGGTTATTAATTACTGCGATATGTTAATCTAAATACATAACTTCTATAATAATTTCAAGCTTTATCAATTAGTTACCGAACGATACTCATCTCATTCAATCTTTTGATTGTCGCCCCCGTTTGAACCCCGTATGTTGCGTCCCGCGAGCAGTCGCCGTCGTTCGAAGCGCCCCCTCAGGGGTGGCGCTCCGACGGCAGTCCCCAGCCGGACCAACGCTTGCGCCTTTTTTGTTCAGCAAAAACGGGCGCGGCGGGTTCGCCGAAGGATTGTTAGACAGGCGGTGACTATCAGGAACACCGAGGTTGGCAGGACCCTGTCGTGGTCCGGCGGCGCGATGCTTCCCCGTCTTGGCCGATGTTGGCCGTTCGACGGGTCGATGGCGCTCCGTCCCCCTCGCGCCAGAGAGGCGGCTTGGCCGCCGGTTGCTCGCGCCGGTAGGGATCGAACGCCTCGGGAGCGAGCCCATGGCAAGGCGTATGCTCATCGATGCCAGTCACCCGGAAGAAACACGGGTCGTCGTCGTCGATGGAACAAGACTTGAAGAGTTCGATTTCGAGACCTCCACCCGCAAGCCCCTCAAGGGCAATATCTACCTCGCGAAGGTCATTCGCATCGAACCGTCGCTGCAGGCGGCGTTCGTGGAATACGGTGGCAATCGCCACGGCTTCCTGGCCTTTTCGGAAATCCATCCCGACTACTATCAAATTCCGGTCGCCGACCGCGAACGGCTGATCGCCGAGCAGCAGCGCCTGCACGCCGAGGCCGACGAAGATCACGAGCCGCGCCGTCGCCGCAACCGCGTCGACCGCAGCGACATCGAGGATGCCCGCGCCGAATTACGTGCTGAGTCCGTACAGGAACCGGTGGCGGAGAACGCCGGCGAAGAGACAGCCGCCGCCCCGGCCGAGAACGGCCACATCGCAGAAGCGTCGGCCCTGGAGACCTCTGCTCCCGAGTCGCCGGTCGCTGAAGCACCGATCGCCGAGGCGCCGAGCGAACCTGCTCCTGTTGAGGCCCCTGCTCCCGAGCCTCAGGCTGCAAAGCCCCACTCACCAGAACCGCAGGCCCAGCCAGCCGCCATCGCCAGCGAACGCCTCGATGGGCCCGCGTTTGTCGACCCCTCGGAAGTGCCAGCGCACGACGATCTTTCCGAGCACACCACCGAAGCTTCGGTCGACGCAGCTCCCGACGCGGTGTCGGAGTCCGGCGAGCACATCGATGATCTGGCCTCCGCCGATCCGTCCGAAGCGCCACAGCCCGAAGTCATCGTCGAGGTCCTGGGCGGCGACGATGCCGTCGAGGAACGCGAGACGCGCGAGCGCCGCCGTCGCAACCCGATTCGCCAGTACAAGATCCAGGAAGTCATCAAGCGCCGGCAGATCCTGCTGGTGCAGGTCGTCAAGGAAGAGCGCGGCAACAAGGGCGCCGCCCTCACCACCTACCTGTCGCTGGCCGGCCGCTATTGCGTGCTGATGCCCAACGCCGGACGTGGCGGCGGCATCTCGCGCAAGATATCCAACCCCGCCGACCGCAAGCGGATGAAGGAGATGCTGGGCGAGCTCGACGTGCCGCAGGGCATGGGCGTGATCCTGCGCACCGCCGGCCTCGAGCGCTCCAACATCGACATCAAGCGCGACTACGAATACCTCTCGCGCCTGTGGGATTCGATCCGCGAGCTCACGATGCGTTCGACGGCGCCGGCGCTGATCTACGAGGAAGGCGACCTCATCAAGCGCTCGCTGCGCGACGTCTACGACACCGACATCGCCCAGGTGCTGGTCGAGGGCGAAGCGGGCTTCGAGGCCGCCAGCGGCTTCATGCGCCAGCTCGTGCCGCATCAGGCCAGCAAGGTCGAGCTCTACAAGGAGCAGATCCCGCTTTTCCACCGCTACCAGGTGGAGGCGCAGTTCGACGCCATGCATTCGCCGACCGTGCAGCTGCGCAGCGGCGGCTACATCGTCATCAATCCGACCGAGGCGCTGGTCGCCATCGACGTCAACTCGGGCCGTTCGACCAAGGAACGGAACATCGAGGAGACGGCGCTGCGCACCAACATCGAGGCGGCCGAGGAAATCGCCCGCCAGGTCCGCCTGCGCGATCTCGCCGGCCTGATCGTGATCGACTTCATCGACATGGAGGAGACGCGGCACCAGCGTCAGGTCGAGCACAAGGTCAAGGACGCGATGCGCACCGACCGCGCCCGCATCCAGATCGGCCGTATCTCGGCCTTCGGCCTGCTCGAGATGTCGCGCCAGCGCCTGCGTCCCAGCCTGCTCGAGCACTCGACCGAGCTCTGCCCGCATTGCGCCGGCATCGGCCGCATCCGTTCCATCGAATCGGCAGCACTACATGCGCTGCGGGCCATCGAGGAGGAAGGCGTCCGCCGCCGGGCGACCGAGATCCTGGTCAGCGTGCCGCCGAAGGTGGCGCTCTACCTGCTCAACCAGAAGCGCCAGACGCTCTCCGAGATCGAGGCCCGCTATGGCTTCATGGTCGCAGTCGAGGGCGACGACGAGCTGAACGCCGCCGATTGCGAGATCGAGCGCGTGCGAACGCGCCGCGAGGAACGTGACCGCCCGGCGCAGGAACTGGCCCGTGCGAACTACGACGAAGTCGCGCGCGAAGCCCCGCTCGGTGACGAGCCCGACGATGTCGAGGACCGCGACGCCGGCGAACCCGGTGAAGCCGGCGAGCGCAGTGAAGGTCGCCCGGCCGACGAGGAAGGCGAAGGCCGCGATGGTGGCCGTGGCCGCCGCCGCCGCCGCCGCCGCCGTCGGGGCGACCGTCCCGAAGGCGAAGGCGCAGACCGGCCTCCCCGGGCTGCCGGTGAGGAATTTGCCGCCGACGACCGCGCTCCGAACGGCGCGGCCGAGAATGGCCACGACCAATTGCCCCGAGATGGGCAGATGAGCAATGGCCCGGCGGGCGATGAGCAGGACGGCGAAGCAGCGGACGGCGAAGGTGCACGCGCCGATGGCGAGCGCCGGCCTGCCGACGATCGTGGC
>JBDTLN010000372.1:0-3175 GCA_039934795.1 Bauldia sp.
TGGCAAGGCGGTAGATGGCGACCGTCTCCTTCGGGAAGGCGCAGACGAGGCCCGCCACCCAGCCGGCGGCGCCGAGCATCAGCGCTTCCAGCGCGAGGTCGTCGACGCCGGTGAAGATGCGGTAGCGGTCGCCGACGACATTGACGATGTCGGTGAAGCGCCGCAGGTCGGCGGACGATTCCTTGATGGCGACGAACTTCGGCTCGTCGGCAAGCTCGCCGAGCATTTGCGGCGTGATGTCGATCTGGTAGGCGACCGGGTTGTTGTAGAGCATGATCGGCAGGCCGCTCGCCTTGGCCACGGTGCGGAAATGCGCCATGACCTCGCGGGGCGTCGCCACGTAGCGCATCGCCGGCAGCACCATCAGCCCGTCGAGACCCATTGCCGCGGCGCGCTCGGCGATCTTCGCCGCGGCGCGGGTCGAATCTTCGGCGACCGTGAGCATCACCGGCGCCTGCTTGCCGACGGCATCCTTCGCCGCTTCGCAGATCGCCATCTTCTCGTCGGCGGTCAGCGCTGACGCCTCGCCGAGCGAGCCGCAGCAGACGACGGCATCGACGCCTGAGTCGATCTGGAAGCGGGCATCGGCGGCGACGCCGGCGGCATCGACGTTTTCGTTGCGATCGAGTTTCGTGGTTATCGCCGTGTAAACGCCCTGCCAGTCGACCTTGGCCATCAGACAACTCCCCTGGTCCAGAGATTGCGCCGATCCGGCTCTTAGCCTGCCCTTAGTCTGGGTGGCAACCAGCAGGGTCCGGCACGCCCTAGCGCGACGCCCTGTCTTTTTTGCGGAGGGCTCTAACCGATGATTAGGAGAACTGCGGTAATAGCACGCGTCAGGAATCGCGAAATCCTGCGGCGATTTGGAGTGCAGATGGCGCCCCGGCTTTCCTCCAGTATTGCGCTTCTCGCCGATCTCGATGCTCTGCGCGGCATCATCGACCGCGTGCCCCATCCGATTTTCGTCAAGGACGAGGAGTACCGCTTCGTCATCGTCAACGCAGCGATGTGCGAACTGATGGGCCACAGCTACGAGGAACTGGTCGGCCGCACCGACGCCGATTTCGTGCCCGGCGAGCAGGCCGACATCTTCAAAGCCAACGACCGGCGCGTCCTCGATACCGGCGAGATCAACGAGAACGAGGAAGTCCTCAGTCCCGCCGGCGAGATCCGCACGATCATCGCCCGCAAGCAGCGCATGGTGCTGGCCAACGGCGCCCGCTTCGTCGTCGGCTGCATAACCGACATCAGCGGCTTCCGTCGCGCCGAGGCCCAGATCCGCTTCAACGCCGAGCATGACGTGCTCACTGGCCTTGCCAACCGCGCCCTGCTGCGCGAGCGGCTTCAGGGCGCCATTGATGACGACAGCGCGAATGCCCTGCGCACCGGTCTTCTGCTCATCGACCTCGACGGCTTCAAGAACGTCAACGACTCATTCGGCCACGCCGCCGGCGACGCTCTGCTCATCGAGATGGCCGGCATCCTTAGCGCCCTCGCCGGACCCCACGACATCGTCGCGCGCCTCGGCGGCGACGAGTTCGCCGTCGTCCAGCGCGGCCTCGCGCAGCCGGCCGCGTCTATCGCCCTTGCCACCGCCATTATTGCAGCTACGGCAAAACCGATGAATCTCGACAGCGGTCAGGCGGTGATCACCGCCTCGGTCGGTATCGCCGACCTCACCCACGGTCCGGCGGACCGCGAGACCCTCATGCGCCGGGCCGATCTTGCGCTCTACGGAGCCAAGAAGGACGGACGCAATACCTGGCGGCTGTTCGAGGCCGGCATGGAGGCCACCCACCTCCTGACCCGCCTCCTCGAGGACGACCTCCGCAAGGCCATCGACCGCGACGAACTCTCGCTCGCCTTCCAGCCTTTCGTCGCGGCCGGCGACCTCAGCCTGCGCGGCTTCGAAGCGCTGCTGCGCTGGCGACACCCGGTGCACGGCCATATCGAGCCCTCGGTGTTTGTTCCGATTGCCGAGCAGATCGGCCTCATCGCCACGCTCGGCGAATGGGTGCTGCGTACCGCCCTCGCCGAGGCCGCGCTATGGCCGGAGGCGCTTCGTGTCGCCGTCAACGTATCGCCATTCCAGTTCGGCCAGATGGAACTGCCGGCGCTGGTCGCCGCGACGGCGGCGCGGACCGGCATCGATCCGCGCCGCATCGACCTCGAAATCACCGAGCCGGCGGTCACCGCCGATCTCGCTCGCGCCCGGCGCACCTTCGATGTGCTCCAGGGCATGGGCGCCCGCATCGTCCTCGACGATTTCGGCGCCGGCTCGTCCTCGATCGAGTTGCTCCGCACGTTGCCCTTCGACCGGATCAAGATCGACCGCAGCATCCTGTCGCGGGTCGGCGATGACCCGGTTGCCAATGCCGTACTCGGCGCGATCCTGCGCCTCGGCAGCACCCTCGACTTTCCCGTAACGGTCGAGGGCGTCGAGACCGAGGCGCAACTCGCCGTCATTCGCGGCGAACCCTGTGACGAATTGCAAGGCTTTCTGTTTGGCCGGCCGGCGCCGTGGTCGGAATGGGCCGCCGGCATAGTCCTCCCGGCGCAGCGCCGCGCCTGATCCTCAGGTGGTGCGCTTCGCCGGCACGAGATAGGCGAGGATCAGGAAGATCGGCCCCATGGTCAGCGCGACATCGGCGAGGTTGAAGACGAACAGCACGCGCTCGCCGATATGCAGCATGAGGAAGTCGACGACGTAGCTGTGCGCCAGCCGGTCGATGAGGTTGCCGAGCGCTCCGCCGATGATCAGCGCGTAACCCACCGCCGCCAGGCGTCCGCCGTCCTCCGCCCGCTGCCAGAAGCTGAACACGACGACGGTGATGACCAGCGTCAGGACGATCAGCCCGAGGCTGCCGAAGCTGGACAGCATGCTGAAGGCGATGCCGGTGTTGTGCACCCGGTTCAGCGACAGCATCGGCAGGACCTGCGCCGGATCCTCCAGCGGCAGCCGCCGTTCGGCGATCGCCTTGGTCGCCTGGTCGGCGGCGAGTACCAGGGCGATGACGCCGAGGCCGAGCACCGACATCGGCCGGTCCGGCGCCGCCGTCCTCGCCATCCTCACCACCCTGCTGCCGCTTCCGTCCGCCATCACAATTGCAGCCTGTCGCGCTTGATTTCAAACAGCATGACGCCCGTCGCCACCGCCAGATTAAGCGAATCCGCC
>JBDTLN010000373.1:0-3164 GCA_039934795.1 Bauldia sp.
CTCGGATAGATCGACCAGGCGGTGCCGGTGCGGGGATGAGCGGCATGGAGGATGCGATAGAGCACCGGGTCGCGAAGATTGATGTTGCCGGCCGCCATATCGATTCGGGCGCGCAGCACGCGCGCACCATTCACAAACTCGCCGGCGCGCATGCGCCGGAAGAGATCGAGATTCTCCTCGACCGTGCGGCCGCGGAACGGACTGTCGCGGCCGGGCTCGGTGAGCGTGCCACGGCTGGCGCGGATCTCGTCTTGCGACTGGTCGTCGACATAGGCCTTGCCGGCGCGGACGAGATGCTCGGCCCAGCCGTAGAGCTGCTCGAAATAGTCCGAGGCATGGTGGAGATGAACGCCCCAGTCGAAGCCGAGCCAGCGCACGTCGCGCTCGATGGCGTCGATATATTCCTGCTCTTCCCTGGCCGGGTTGGTGTCGTCGAAGCGCAGGCTGCAATGGCCGCCGAACTCGGCCGCGACGCCGAAGTTCAGGCAGATCGACTTGGCATGGCCAATGTGCAGGTAGCCGTTAGGCTCCGGCGGAAAGCGCGTGACGACGCCCTTGTGCAGGCCGGATTCGAGATCGGTGCGTATGATGTCGCGGACAAAGTCCTGCCCGGGTTCGCGCAGCGTCGTGTCGTCAACGGCCATTTCAAGCATCCTTCGGTCGAGCGTCGTTCTGCCAAATCCCGGCGGAAAGGCCAAGGTGCCCGGCGGATCGACCTGTGGTAGAGGGAGCCGCCTGTTTCCCAAGCGGATGCCCCATGCCCTACCCCGTCATCACCCGCTTCGCCCCCTCGCCCACCGGCTTCCTCCATATCGGCGGGGCGCGGACTGCGTTGTTCAACTGGCTTTACGCCAGGCACACCGGCGGCAAGATGCTGCTACGGATCGAGGATACGGACCGCGAGCGGTCGACCGATGCGGCGATCGCCGCGATCCTCGACGGGCTCTCGTGGCTGGAACTGGACTGGGACGGCGAGCCGATCTTCCAGTTCGCCCGCGCCGCCCGGCACCGCGAAGTCGCCGAGCAGCTTGTCGCCAACGGCCGCGCCTATCGTGCCTACGAGACGCCCGACGAGCTCAACGACATGCGCGCCAAGGCGCGGGCGGAGGGCAAGTTCCCGCGTTACAGCGGGCGATGGCGCGACGCCGATCCGTCGGACGCGCCGGCGGGCATGCCGTCGGTGATCCGCATCAAGGCGCCGCTTGCTGGCGAGACAGCGATCGACGACCGTGTCCAGGGCCGCGTCGCATTCCCCAATTCCGACCTCGACGATTTCATTATTCTCCGCTCCGACGGCACCCCGACCTACATGCATGCGGTCGTGGTCGACGACCACGACATGGGGGTGACCCATATTATCCGGGGCGACGACCACCTGACCAATGCCGGCCGGCAGAAGATCCTCTATGACGCGCTCGACTGGACCGTGCCGGTTATGGCGCATATCCCGCTGATCCATGGGCCGGACGGCGCCAAGCTGTCCAAGCGTCACGGCGCTCTCGGCGTCGATGCCTACCGGGCAATGGGATACCTCCCCGGGGCGCTCCGGAACTACCTCGTTCGCCTCGGCTGGTCGCATGGTGACGATGAGATCATGTCGAACAAGCAGATGATCGACTGGTTCGACATCGACGACGTCAACAAGGGCGCGGCGCGCTTCGACTTCGCCAAGCTTGAAAGCATCAACGCCCATTACTTGCGTGCGACCGACGACGGGGTCCTCCTGAAGACGCTGAGCGCCGCGCTCGTTCACCTGCCGAAGGGCGAAGCGTTCGCGGCACGTCTCACGCCGGAGAAGGAGAGGCGCTTCGAGGCTGCGCTGCCCGATCTGAAAGGGCGCGCCAAAACGCTCGGCGACCTGATCGGCGGCGCGGAATTTCTCCTCGCCGACCGGCCGCTCAGCATGGATGCCGCCGCTGTCCTGCTCCTCGATATTGAGGGGCGAAAAGCATTGGCTGGGCTTCTGCCAGTGATGGCGAGCGTGCCCGACTGGTCGGCGCCGACGCTTGAGGCCGCGGTAAAGGCGTTTGCCGAAGGCAAAGGTCTGAAGCTTGGCAAGGTGGCCCAACCGCTCCGCGCAGCACTGACTGGCCGGACGGCTTCGCCGGGCATCTTCGAGGTGCTGGTCATTCTTGGGCGCGAGGAGAGTCTCGCGCGCATCACCGATCAGGCGGTAGCCTGAAGGGCGCAAGTCACCCGCGCGCGGTCCGGCGGCTCGAAAAAACTGGCGGTTTCCAGCCGCTTGGCATAGACTTGCCGCGTCGCAACATAACCCTATTTCAACTGGCGGCCCTCCCTCCGCTGAACCGCCTTCCCGTGCCAGAATGTGGCGCCGCCTTTGCTGACAGGCCGGGCGGCCCTGCGGACTATCTGAATTTGGAGCTCGAACGATGACCGGTAACACCGCGAAACTGACCTTCGGCGATAAGAGCTTCGACTTCCCCGTCCGCGACGGGACGATCGGCCCTGAGGTCATCGATATCAGCTCGCTCTACAAGGACACCGGCGCCTTCACCTACGACCCGGGTTTTACCTCGACCGCGGCCTGTGACTCGAAGATCACCTTCATTGACGGTGACGCGGGCATCCTCCTTTATCGCGGCTACCCGATCGAGCAGCTTGCTGAGCACGGCGACTTCCTCGAGACCTGCTACCTCCTGCTTTACGGCGAGCTGCCCACGCCGGCGCAGAAAGCCGACTTCGACACGCGGGTCACTTATCACACGATGGTCCACGAGCAGATGAGCCGGTTCTTCACCGGCTTCCGCCGCGATGCCCATCCTATGGCGATCATGTGCGGCGTCGTCGGGGCGCTGTCGGCGTTCTATCACGACTCGACCGACATCGCCGATCCGCACCAGCGAATGGTGGCGAGCCTCCGCCTGATCGCGAAGATGCCGACGATCGCAGCGATGGCTTTCAAATATCACATCGGCCAGCCCTTCGTTTATCCGCTCAATTCGCTCGACTATGCCTCCAACTTTCTGCGCATGTGCTTCGCGGTGCCTTGCGAGGATTACAAGGTCAATCCAGTCCTCTCGCGGGCCATGGACCGCATCTTCATCCTTCATGCCGATCACGAGCAGAACGCCTCGACCTCGACGGTTCGGCTGGCGGGCTCGTCGGGCGCCAATCCGTTCGCCTGCATCGCCGCCGGCATCGCC
>JBDTLN010000374.1:0-3150 GCA_039934795.1 Bauldia sp.
CGGCAAGGCGGGGCGCCGACCTCGTCGTCTTCTCGGAACTCTTCATCACCGGCTATCCGCCCGAGGACCTGGTCCTGAAGCCGGCGTTCCAGGACGCCTGCCGCAAGGCCACGGAGGAGATGGCGGCCGACACGTCCGATGGCGGGCCGGGCGTTGTTCTTGGCACGCCATGGCCTGAGGAAGGCAAAGTCTACAACGCCGTGGCGCTCCTCGACGGCGGTGCCATCGTCGGCATGCGCTACAAGGTCGAACTGCCCAACTACGGCGTTTTCGACGAACTGCGCGTCTTCGAGAAGGGACCGCTTCCCGGCCCGGTCGGCTTTCGCGGCATCCGTCTTGGCCTGCCGATCTGCGAGGACATCTGGTTCGAGCAGGTGCCGGAATGCCTTGCCGAAACCGGCGCCGAGATCCTGATCGTTCCCAATGGCTCGCCCTATTGGCAGGGAAAGGCGGAGACCCGGCTGCAGGTCGCGATTGCGCGGGTGGTCGAGACGGGCTTGCCCCTCATTTACGTGAACCAGTGCGGCGCCCAGGACGAACTGGTCTTCGACGGCGGCTCCTTCGGTCTGCATGCCGACCGGTCGCTGGCGTTCCAGATGCCGCAGTTCGAGCCGATGACGGCGATCCAGACATGGAAACGCGATGCCGTCGGCGCCTGGCGTTGCACCGATGGCCTCGCCGAGACCTTGCCCGACCTCCAGGAAGCGAACTGGCGCGCCTGCGTGGTCGGGCTCCGCGACTACGTCAACAAGAACGGCTTCCCCGGCATTGTCCTCGGCCTGTCCGGCGGCATCGACTCGGCGGTTTGCGCGCTGATGGCCGTCGATGCGCTGGGCGCTGACAGGGTCCACTGCATGATGCTGCCCTACCGCTACACTTCCGAAGAGAGCCTAAAAGACGCCAAAGCTCTCGCCGATATCCTGAAGGTCCGCTACGACATCGTACCCATCGGACCGCCGGTCGAAGGCTTTCTCGAAACGCTGAAGCCGCTCTTCGCCGACACGCGCCCCGACACGACCGAGGAGAACCTCCAGTCGCGCGCCCGCGGCACCATCCTCATGGCGATTTCGAACAAGTTCGGCGCAATGGTGGTAACCACCGGCAACAAGTCGGAGGTGTCGGTCGGCTACGCGACCCTCTACGGCGACATGAACGGCGGCTTTAACCCGATCAAGGACCTCTACAAGACCGAGGTCTATCGCCTGGCGAGGTGGCGGAACACGGACAGGCCGGCCGATGTGCTCGGCCCGGCGGGCGTCGTTATCCCGGAGAACATCATCACCCGAGCCCCGACCGCGGAGCTCCGCGAGAACCAGAAGGACCAGGACTCGCTGCCGCCCTACGATGATCTAGACGACATTCTCCAGTGCCTCGTCGAGAACGAGATGCGCATCTCCGAGATCGTCGCCCGCGGCCATGACGAAGCAACCGTGCGCAAGGTCGAGCGCCTGCTCTATCTCGCCGAATACAAGCGGCGTCAGGCGGCGCCGGGGGTCAAGATCACCCGCAAGAACTTCGGCCGTGACCGCCGCTATCCGATCACCAACAAGTTCCGCGACCGCACCTGACGATCACGCCCCGACTTCATCGAGGTAAAGGTCGACCAGCCCCTCGAACTCCATGTCGTGCACAACCGTCACCACCGGCGGCGCGTTCTCGACCGGGACCGTGATGCTCTCGCCCTCGACGATGCGCTCGCCCGTCTTGTAGGCGACGCTCATGCCGTATTGCAGCCCCTGTGCCGTGACGACGTCAATGTGGAGCGCCATCGTCTTGAAGAGCTCCGGCCTTAGCAGGTAGGCGAGGGTGCAGGAATCGTAGAGTCCGTAAGAGAGATGGTTGTTGCGCTCCGTGCCAGCAAACAGCGGCAGCGTATTGTCGCGGAAAAGATCGGCGACGCCGCGCTTCGCGGTCTTCGAGTTGGCGAGCCGCTCGACGAAGCTGCGCGGCAGGTGGGTCTTCCGGCAGACGTTGATCGGCACCAGCGTCATGGGAAGTCCCGACCGCATGACCATGCGCGCCGCCTCCGGATCGACCCAGAAATTGAACTCGGCCAGCGGCGTCGAATTGCCGTAGCCGCCGGGAAAGAGATTGATACCGCCACCCATGATCACGACGTTGGCGACGAGGGGAACGATCTGCGGCGCCTTGCGAATTGCGACGGCAAGGTTGGTCAGCGGCCCGACCGCCACGATCGTCACCTCGCCCGGATTGGCGAGGATCGTCTCGATGATGAAGTCGACCGCGTGACGGCTGTCGGCCTTGAGCTTCGGCAAGCCCGGCGGCAGGTCGAAGCCCTTCTCGAACGTCGCCCACTTGCCCCACATCTGGTCGGCATAGCTGCCGCGCTCGTGGAGCAGCGGTCGGTCGAAGCCCGGGCAAACCGGCACATGCTCGAAGCCGGCAAATTCCAGCAGCCTGAGCGCGGCGGCTACCTCGAAGTCGAGGTCGTAGTTGCCCATCACCGGCGTCACGCCGAGGACGTCGAAATGGGGCGAGTGCAACGCCATGATGAGGGCGATGCAATCGTCGTTCATCCAGCCGATGTCGGTGTCGAAAATGATTTTCATGGGGCCCGGAACGAACTTGGGTGACGCCCGACGCTAGCCTGACCGCGCCGGCTCGGCTATCCCTCGGCCATGCTCTGGTCGCCGAAACAGGATGACGCCTTGCGGGCCGTCTCAAGCTGGCTGAAGTCCGGCGGGACCCAGGTCTTCCGGCTGTTCGGCTATGCCGGCACCGGCAAGACGACGCTCGCCCGCCACATCGCCGAGGACGCCGGCGGCGACGTGTGTTTTGCTGCCTTCACCGGCAAGGCCGCCCACGTCATGCGACGGAAGGGCTGCACCGGCGCCGGCACCATCCACAGCCTCATCTACCGGATGCGTGGCGAAGACGAGGACGGCCCGACCTTCGTCCTCAACGACGACAGCGCCGCCGGCAAGGCCGCGCTCATCGTCATCGACGAATGTTCCATGGTCGACGCCGATATCGGCCGCGATCTCCTGTCGTTCGGCGCACCGGTCCTCGTCCTCGGCGATCCCGCGCAACTGCCGCCGATCGCCGGCGGCGGTTTTTTCACCGAAAGCGAGCCGGACTCAATGCTGACGGAGGTCCACCGCCAGGCGGCGGACGACCCCATCATCCACC
>JBDTLN010000375.1:0-3139 GCA_039934795.1 Bauldia sp.
CTGACATCGGCGGGCCTCGCCGATGGCATCCGAAGACTGACCGGCGAGGATGCTCTGGCATTCTTCGATGCAATCGCGCCCATCGTCCATTTTGAATCGATCGACATGGACGTCGCCTGGTTCCAGTCGCGCTACGACAAGACCGGACCGGGCGGGTCCGGCGCCGACTACATCAATTGCCCGATGAACAAAGCGGAGTACGAGGCTTTCGTCGATGAGCTCCTTGGCGGCGAGAAGACCGCGTTCAAGGATTTCGAGAAGACCCCCTATTTCGATGGCTGCCTGCCGATCGAGGTCATGGCCGAGCGCGGGCCCGAGACCTTGCGCTACGGGCCAATGAAGCCGGTCGGCTTGACCAACCGGCACGACCCGTCGCAACGACCCTACGCTGTCGTCCAGCTCCGCCAGGACAACGCGCTTGCCACTCTCTTCAATATGGTCGGCTTCCAGACCAAGCTGAAATATGCCGATCAGACGCGGGTATTGCGCCTGATCCCGGGGCTAGCGAAGGCGCAGTTCGCACGCCTCGGCGGCCTGCACCGCAACACGTTCCTCAATTCGCCAAAGCTGCTCGATGCAACGCTTCGACTGAAAGCAATGCCTCGTCTGCGCTTCGCCGGTCAGATAACCGGATGCGAGGGTTACATCGAATCCGCCGCCATCGGCCTGCTCGCAGGCCGCTTCGCGACCGCCGAGGCGCGGGGGGAAACGATCACCATCCCGCCGCCAACCACCGCGTTCGGCGCCCTTCTCAATCACATTACCGGCGGCCACATCTCAGTCGACGAGCCGGGGCGCCGCTCGTTCCAGCCCATGAATGTCAATTTCGGCCTGTTCCCGCCGATCACCGTCGGCAAGCCGGATGGCGTGCGGCGAAGCGGTGCCGAGAAGGGCCTGGCGCGGAAGCGGGCCCTCAGCGCCCGCGCCCTCACCGATCTGGACCGGTGGCTGGGGCTTCCCGAGGTCGAGGCGGCCGAATAGAGATCAGCGCCCTCGCCGAACGCCGCTCCAGAGGATCCATTGGCGCCGCCAGGGCCAAAGCTCGGCAGGCGTTGCAAACGGGTTGTAGTTCTTCCGGTCCATCAGCTTCAGGCGCGGCTCGACCAGAAGGACCGGCAGGAATGCCGGCAGAATGCGCGGGTCGATCTTTCTCATGCCGGTCAGCGCCGGCTCCAGATGCCGGCGTGCAATCGACCGCAATTCGACGAGCAGAGCCTGCAAGGCCGGTGTGGGCCGGCCGGCAAAGACGTCCTCCGCGACCACGCCAAACGCCGCCATCATGTCGCGCGGGAGGTACATCTGGCCTCGCGAGGCATGCAGGGGCAGTGCCCGCATCAGGCCGGCCAGTGCGTATGCAACGCCGGCATGGCCGGCAACGTCCGCCGTCCCCTCGTCGTGCCCGCCGGCGAGGGTGAGCGCGCCGAGTTGAATGAGCACGGACGACGTCTCGCCGGCGTAGCCCTCCAGGTCGTTGAGGCTCGGCATCGGATCGTTGTAGAGGTCAAAGATCCGCGCCTTGAGGAGGTTGTCGAACGCGGCAAGGGGCAGCGCGAGCGCCTTGATCGTCTGGTTGAGCACGTTTGCCACGGGGTGGCCGCCACCCTCCCCGCCGCTCAGAACGTCCCGCCACCACTGCAGCCGAATCTCGCCGGGCATGGGCTCGCTGATGACATCCCGGACGCGGGCCACTTCGGCATTGAAGGCATGGAGAGCGAACAGGTGGTGCCGGCTCTCCTCCACGGAAAAGAGGTCGGAGAGGTAGCGGTCCGGATCGCGCTCGCGGACGATTGCGGCGCATTCGCGATAAGCGTCCATGTGCTTGAGATAAGGCGGGCGAGGCCGTCAGTCTATGGCGATCAGGGCGGCGGCTACCGCGCGGTCTTCGGCAAGCAGGACGTTGAACGTGCGCACCGCCGCGCCGGTCGACATGGCATCCGCGACAATCCGCGCCTCGCGCAACCAGTCGCGCAATTCTGTGGGCAGAGGCACGATATCCTGCCCGGTGCCGATCAGCAGCGTGTCAATTGCCTCCGCCTCGGCGAACACCCGGCCGAGCGATTCTTCGCTGATCGCCTGGGCTGCGGCGATGTCCCAGCCGTAGATGCCACTCGGTAGACAAAGGAGCGAGCCGCGGTGCGACATCCCCGCGAACCGGAACCCGCCCTTGCCGTAAGTGTCGATCGGCGCGCGGCCCGGATAATGCGCCGCGCGAATGACAATTCCAGCGCCGGCCATCGGCTCAGGCTTTTGCCGCCGTCGCTTCTTTGCCGGCCTGGACCGCTGCGGGGCGGATATTGAAGTAGATCAGGATGGGGCCGCCAATGAAGATCGACGAGGCGGTGGCGACGACGATGCCCCAGATCATGGCAGCCGTGAACGACCGGATCACCGGCCCGCCGAAGACGTAGAGCGAGCCGAGCGCCAGAAGCAACGTCAGCGATGTCATGATCGTGCGTGCCAGCGTCTGGTTGGTGGCGAGATCGATCACCTCGCTGATCGGCATCTGCTTGTAGCGGCGCAGGATCTCGCGGATGCGGTCGAAGATGACAACCGTATCGTTGAGAGAATAGCCGATGATGGTCAGGATCGCCGCGATGCTCGACAGGTTGAAATCTATTTGTGTCGCCGCAAAGAACCCGATGGTCAGGATCGCGTCGTGGATAAGCGTCGCAACCGCGGCGACGCCGAACTGCCATTCGAAGCGGAACCAGATATAGCCCATGATGCCGACGATGGTGAAAAGGACGGCAAGCGTGCCGGTACGCGCAAGCTCGCCCGAAACGCGCGGCCCGACCACTTCGACGCGACGATAGTCGAAGTCCGTCGTGCCAAGAATGCCCTTGACCTTCTCGACGACCTGCTGCTGCGCAGCTTCACCGCCAGGCTGCGTTGCGACTCGGATGAGAACCGTCGCCGCGTCGCCGATGTTCTGCACCTGCACGTCGCCGAGCTGGAGCCCATTCACCTTGGTACGAATGTCGGCGACATCGGCGGTGCCGCTGTGGGCGGCAACCTCGATCACCGTGCCGCCCTTGAAATCGATGCCGGTGTTCACGCCGACAGTGAAGAACAGGACGAACGTGATTGCGATGAGCGCCAGCGAGATGGGCGTGCGAATCTTCGCCCATTTCATGAACGG